>JADZEF010000020.1 GCA_020850695.1 Planctomycetaceae bacterium
AGCGGTTCAAAGTTCGGTTCCTCATGGACAACATCGACGAGCAGATCGATGCGGTGAGCCGGGCGTTCCTGGGCCTGACCGCCAGTTGCGCTCGTTGCCACGATCACAAGTTCGACCCGATTCCGGCGGCCGATTACTACGCGCTCGCCGGCATCTTCACCAGCACCGATCTCTGCACGGGGCTGCGGAACAAAATGGGGGGCGGCGGCCTCGACTATTACGACACCAATATGCTCATCAACCTCAATCCCGACGCGAAGCCGGACCCGGCCGTGGCGGCAAAGGTCGAGGAGAAGAAGGCGGCGCTCAAAGCCGCTCGCGACGAACTGGCCTCCGTCCGCGACGGCCTTCCCAAAGACACCCCACCGCCGGAACGCGAGAAGAAGCTCCAGCCGCTCCGCCAGAAAGCGAATAAGATTCAAGGCGAATTGACGGCGCTTCAAGATCCGGCACTTCTCGGACCGGTGGCCTACGGCCTGCGAGACGGAAAGCAGATCGGCGACACCGAGATCCGTGTCCGCGGCGAAGCCGAGAAGCTCGGTCCGAAGGTTCCCCGCGGCTTCTTCACCGCTCTGCCCGGCGGCGGACCGGCATCGATCGCCGAAGGACAGAGCGGCCGCGTCGAACTGGCCCGCTGGCTCACCGATCCGGCCAACCCGCTCATTTCGCGAGTCGCCGTCAATCGCGTGTGGCATCACCTCTTCGGCAAGGGGATCGTGCAGACGGTCGACAATTTCGGCGTGACCGGCGACCTGCCGACGCACCCCGAGCTTCTCGATCATCTCGCCCAACAGTTCGTCCGCGACGGCTGGTCGATCAAGCGGCTCGTCCGCTCGATTGTCCTCAGCCGCTCCTACCAGCTCGGTGCCGACGCCAACCCCGAATCGATGAAGGCCGACCCGGCCAATCGCTTCGTATGGCGTCACAGCCCGCGCCGCCTCGAGGCCGAAGAGATCCGTGATGCCACGCTCGCCGCCTCCGGTGCCCTGAGTCTCGCGGCCCCGCACGGTTCCCTGGGAGCGGAGTTCAAAGTCGTCGAACTGCTCAATAACGGCGCCGAAGCTCGTAAACTCCTGGAGAAGGCCCAGGCCAGCACGCACCGCAGCGTCTATCTCCCGCTGCTCCGCGGCATCGTCCCGACGTCTCTCGAAGTCTTCGACTTCGCCGAGCAGGGGATGGTGACCGGCAGCCGCGACGCCACCACCGTCTCGCCGCAAGCCCTCTACCTGCTGAACGACCCGTTCGTCCGCCGTCATTCGCTGAACCTGGCCGAGCGGCTCGTTGCCTCGACCGACTTCGACGACGCGAAGCGAATCGGCCGCGCCTACACGCTCATCCTCGGCCGCCAGCCCACCGCGGACGAAGTCGACCGCGTCACACGGTTCCTGAACGAGTACGAAGCCATCGCGGCGGAAACGTTCGCGGCCCAGGAGTCCGAAGCGCAAGCAAGGACGACCGGCGAAGCCAAACCGACAACCGAAACCAAGCCCGAAGCCCCTGCCCAGGCGAACGGCAGGAAAAAGGGTCCGGGTAAAAAGAAAAAGCAGGAAGCCCTCGAAGCGGCCCAGGCGGCAGCTGATGCCGTCAAGGCGGCTCAGGGGGGCGCGGCGACCGGAGCCAAGACCACCGGGCAGGCCAAGCCGAAGCCGCCGCAACCGGTCAACCCGGACGAGGCCGACCAGACCGAAGCCCCGGTCAACGAGGAGACGATCCAGTCATCCAACGCCCGGACCGCCGCCTGGGCCAGCTTCGTGCAGGCCCTCCTCGGCTCGGCCGAGTTCCGGTATCTGCGGTAGAGAGACCCCGTAGTCCGGCCTTCCCAGGCCGGACGAACACCATCGAGGCACATCAAAGCCGATTTCGCAAAACGCATCCACACGGCCGGCCTGGGAAGGCCGGCCTGCCAATGGCAAGCGCCGCAGCCTTCCATCAAAAAATCACTCGAAAAAAGATCTCCATGTCGAACCTCCCGAACCCCGAATCCCAGCCGCCCGCACTCTCGCGGCGACAGGCCCTCCAATCGGCCGGCATCGGCTTCGGCGGCCTCGCCCTCGCCGGTCTGCTGGGCCGCAACGCCCCAGCGAAAGCGGCCGACGCCGTCGACCCGCTCAAGCCGCTCGCCCCCAAGGCCCCGCACTTCCCCGCGAAGGCCAAGCGGATCATCTTCCTCTTCATGCAGGGATGCATCTCCCAGATGGATACCTGGGAGTACAAACCGAAGCTCCAGGAGAACGACGGCAAGATCGGTCCCGGCGGCGACATGCTCCTCGCCTCGAAGTACAAGTGGAAACAGCACGGCGAAACCGGCGTGTGGCTCAGCGAGCTCATCCCGCACACCGCCCGCCACATCGACAAGCTCTGCTTCCTGCGGGGACTCCACACCGACACCCCCGCCCACCCGCAGGCGGTGATGCAGCTCCACACGGGGACGGCCCTCGCGTCCCTCACTCGTCCGTCCATGGGAGCATGGACGCTGTACGGTCTCGGTACCGAGAACCAGGACCTCCCCGGCTACATCACCATCAACCCGCCGCCCAACTTCGGCGGCGCGGCAAACTTCGGCAGCGCGTTCCTCCCCGCACACTTCCAGGGGACGCGCATCAGCGACACGGGCTACATGCCGAACCTCAAGGCTTCGGCCCAGGAACGGCTGCAGCGTCGCCAGCTCGACCTGATCCAGGCAATGAACCGAGACCTCGCGGGGACGGCCTCGGCCCCGGAGCAACTCGAAGGGGTGATCCAGTCCTACGAGCTGGCGTTCAAGATGCAGGGAAAGGTTCCCGAGCTGCTCGACATCTCGAAGGAGCCGAAGTCGGTCCTCGAGGCCTACGGCGTGAAGCCCGGCCCGGCCGGCAGTTTCGCCCGGCAGTGCGTCATGGCTCGTCGCCTCAGCGAAGCGGGTGTGCGGTTCGTCGAGATCTGCCATCCCGGCTGGGACCAGCACAACAACCTGCATGCGGGCCTCACCCGCAACTGCGCGCAGACGGACCAGCCCACCGCCGCCCTGCTCGACGACCTCGAGCAGCGAGGCATGCTGGACGACACGCTCGTCCTCTTCGGCAGCGAGTTCGGCCGCCAGCCGACGGCGCAAGGCCCGGACGGCCGCGACCACAACATCACCGGCTACCCGATGTGGCTGGCGGGTGCGGGCGTGAAAAAGGGCTACTGCCACGGCGCGACGGACGAGTACGGCATCCATGCGGTCGAAGGCCGCATGCACATGATGGACCTGCATGCCACGCTGCTGGCCCTGCTCGGCCTCGACCACGAGCGGCTGACTTATCCCTACGCGGGCCGCGAGTTCCGCCTGACGGACACCGGCGGAAAGGTCTGCCGCGAAATCTTCGCGTAAGAGTCGACACCATGACCGCCCTGCGCCGCTGTCTGTCCCTGATCACGTCCCTCATCGTCGTCGCCGCATCCTCCGCCTTCGCACAATCGACCGTCGCGCTGCCCCCGATCGCCTCGGTCACGTACGACGCCCACGGCGCCTTCCGCGTCAACGACAAGCCTTTCTTTCCCATCGCCCTCTACGACGCGCCTCACGACGACGCCACGCTCGCCGAGCTCCGGGCCTTCGGCTTCAACGTCCTCGCCTGCGATGCGAAGACCAGCACCACGCTCCGCGCCAAAGGCTTCTACGCCGCCTCCCACGCCGAGACGAAGATCGACGACCTGAGCGGCGTCTTCCTTGGCATTGGCATGGACAGCCCCGCCCTCAACCTCAAGTCGGACCTGCTCCGGCAGACGCGCGAATACAACGCGAAGACGCAGGCCGCGGTCCCCGGCCGCCCCATCATGAATGCCATCGGCTACTGGGAGGACGAGCCGGAAGGAGTCTTCCAGGGCAAGCTCCCCTCGAAGGCGGTCTACGAAGACCTCGTCGCCGCCATTGACGTCTCGGCCCCGTATCTGTATCCGGTCCCCCATCAGCCCGTCTCCAGCGTCGGAGACGCCATGGCCCGGGCCCGCAAGGCGACCTCAGGCCGCAAGCCCCTGCTCCCCATCCTCCAGCTCTTCGCGTGGGATGCCAAAGACCGTTACCCCACTCCGGCCGAACTCCGCTGCATGGCGTTCCTCGCCCTCGTCGAAGGGGCTCACGGCATCGGCTATTACTCGTACGGCACCGTCACCGGCCATCCGGGGAAAACCATCGCCGCGACGCAACCCGCGCTCTGGAAAAGCGTGAAGCCGCTCAACCACGACCTCGCCGAGATCGCCCCGCAACTCCTCTCCGGAAAACCTTCGACCGACCTCGGCTTGCGCGAAGAGACGCCGAGCGTGAAGCTCAAGGTCGTCCGCACCGAGTCCGGATTCCTCGCCGTCGTGGTGAACACGTCTCCCGCCCCGCAATCCGCGAAGCTCGTCTCGAAGCCAGGGTCCGTCGAGCGGATGCAGCGGCGCAGCGGCGGGCAGGTCGAGTTCAATGAGGGGCTCGCCACCCTTCCGCTCGAACCATTCGGCGTGGAGATCCTTGAAGACGGCGCCGCTCGATGAAAGCGCGCAGCGTCGGAACGCCGTGCGAACGCCAGGGGAACATCCATGAGCGTTTCCTCGCGAGTCGCACGGGATGGAACGTCCGTCGAACGGAACTGTGCTTTGCCGAACGGAACACGAGATCGTGAGACGGCCCGGGTGGTCGTTGGAAGAACATCCGGTCCGTCGGGCCGCATTTCGTGGTCTTTACTCGGCGTATCGATCGAGTTCTGAATCGAAACCGCTCCAGGCTTGCGTCCACGGCCCTGGGTCTTCAGCATTCCTCCAAGGCTCCCCAGGATGGCACGGTGATTGCACGTTGGACCACCGCTTTGGGCGCTCCGAAGGTTGAGTTGGCATGCGACAAGGAGGCGGAGATGTCGAAGCAGTCACCGGACAGCCTGCAGGAGCGGATTGAGGCGGCGGATCAGCGGCACGTCCTGAGGTGGGTGGATCACCTTTCCCCCGACAAGCGCGCCCGGCTCGCCGCGCAGCTCGAAGCCATCGATTTCCCGCAGATCCGGACGCTGTGGCAGCAGGCGACGGGCGATTCGGCGCAAGTCGAAAAAGAAAGTCCTCAGGATCGCGCCCGCCGGGCGACGGCGCCGGCCGGCATGATCCCGCTTCCCGCAGGTCAGGCCGCGGCAGTGCGCTGGTCCAGGGCCCGTGAGCACGGTCAATCGCTGCTGAATGCAGGGAAGATCGGGGTGCTCATCGTTGCGGGAGGGGAAGGGACGCGGCTTCAGTTTCCCCACCCCAAGGGGATGTACCCCATCGGGCCCGTCACCGATCGAACGCTGTTCCAATGGCTGGCCGAGCAGATTCTCGCGCGGTCGCGACGGGCGGGCCGGCCGATTCCCTGTTACATCATGACCAGCGACGCGACCCATGCGGAAACGGTTGAGCACTTTGCGGATCATGCATACTTCGGCCTGCCGAAAGACGACGTCTATTTCTTTCGGCAGGGGACGATGCCGGTCGTCAACCTCTCGGATGGCCGACTGCTGATGTCCGCGCGGGGCGAGATCGCCACCAGCCCCGACGGGCATGGCGGGCTCGTCGCCGCCCTGCAGCGGGCGGGCCTCGTCGACGACATGCGCCTTCGCGGTTTGCAACATATTTTCTATATGCAGGTCGACAACCCGACGGTCCTCGTCTGCGACCCCGCGTTCCTCGGCTTTCATGCTCTCGAAGAATCGGAGATCTCGACGAAAGTCGTCGCGAAGCGGAACGCCGCCGAGAAGATGGGCGTCCTGTGCGACGTCGACGGCGTCACGCAGATCATCGAGTACAGCGACATGCCCGACGACGTCGCCGCAGGCACGGACGCCTCCGGCAAACTCGTCCACTGGGCCGGCAACACGGCCATTCATTGCTTCGCCGTCGATCTGCTGGAACGCATTGCCCGCGATGCGGGGTCTCTCCCGTTCCATATCGCCCGCAAGCACGTTCCTTACATCGATGACAACGGCGACCTGCAGGAGCCGACTCCGGAGACGGGCAAGCCCAACGCGTGCAAGTTCGAGAAATTCATCTTCGACGCGCTCCCGCTCGCGAAGCGGACGCTGGTCGTCGAAGCGGACCGCGCCCGCGAGTTCAACCCGCTCAAGGACCGCACTGGCGAGAACTCCCCCGAGCACGTGAAGCAAGCCCTCACAAGAGTCGGGCGCTCGTGGCTCATCGAGGCCGGGGTCGACATTCCCGAGAGCGCTTCGGTCGAGATCAGTCCGTTGGCGGCGCTGGAGGCAGACGATCTGAAGGCGCTTGGACCGGACCAGATTCATCGCCGTCTGAAATGGGTCGAGGCCCACGATGGACCCGGCGTCGTCCTGTCATGAGCGAACGACGGCCTCGCTGCGATCGGCCGCCGGACAGCAGCGCAGGATCGCCGCACAGACGCAGCGGGGCCCCTGTTCGATCAGCAGGCGGAAAGCGTGAGGCCAGTCGGGAAGGATCGCCGTCGATCCGGCCAGGACGAATTCGAGGTCTCGATAGAACGTGCGGCACGGTGAGTCGCTGTTGTCGCCGAGAATGATGCGGAGTGCCAGTATGGCGTCATTCCAGTTGTTGGCTGGATCGAACCGCTCAGCAATCGACTTCGCAGCCGTGCGGTAAGGCCAGCCGCCGTTGTCTACGGAATGATCGAGGCCAATCAGCTCTGCGATGGCAATTGCCAACTCAGAGTCGCTTGTCGGGGACTGAGGCGGAGCGTCGTCATTCCACTGTCTCGGCGACCGTTCCACTCCGTTCCCGCGGCTTCGTTCCTTCGCGTTCTGACCCGCTTTCTGCTGCCGCGTGCACTGACGACACTGGACCTGGATTCCGAGACTTCGCTCGCGGATCTCCGACTTCCGCAAGTGGGACGTGGAGACTTCTTTCCACTCTCCGCAGACGTCGCAGATACACCGCCACCAGGTCTTCCCTTCCGCGAGGTCAGGAGCATCCGTGATCCGCTCGATGACCCGAAAGTGACCGATCTGACGTCCAGAATAGTCCAGTGCGGGGTTCTCGGACATTGGATCAACCTGCACACCGTCGAGGAGACGCCGACCATGAATGGATCGATTCACCGAATCTTCTATAGACCTCAAATCCATAAATTTATGATGGATGAGCGAGCAACGTTCGGTGAATTTTCAGTGAAGATGTCGCTCGATTGGGACGCGATGACTTACTGGCCTTGTCAGGATGGCCTCCGCCTCCTGAAATTGCGGACTCGCGTTTTGCGGGCACGGCATCGAGGAGACATTCATGGATAAGCCGCTCGTCCTTTTCATCTGCACCGGCAACTCCGCGCGGAGTCAGATGGCAGAGGCTTTCCTCAGGCGCCTTGCCGGGGACCGGTTCGACTCGCAGAGCGCGGGACGTGATCCTCGCCCCATTCATCCGATGACCGTTCGCGTCATGGAAGAGGTCGGGATCAGCCTGGAAACGCACCGGCCGAAATCCATTCGAGAGTTCCTCGGGCGTGAGTCGGTGCGCCACGCGATCTTCGTCTGCGCCCAGGCTGAGGAGCAATGTCCTGCCATCTGGCCGTACAGCCGCAGCAGTATGTCCTGGCCTTTTGATGATCCGGCGGCCGTTGAAGGTTCCGATGAGGAGAAGCTCCAGAAATTCCGCGAAGTTCGCGACGCGATCCGCACCCGGATCACTCTGTGGCTGGAGTCGCAGCCTCGCTCCTGATCTCGGATCGAGTTCGTGCGAGGCCTCGAATTCGCATGCGTTGTAAGACGAAGGGGGCGACCGGCATGGGCCGGTCGCCCCCTTCTGAGTTTGCCGTCATCCGCTACGGCGGATGCGCTTCGACGGGCAAGTCGTGCTCAGTTCTCGAAGACGTCCTTGGTGAACAGCTTCTTGTTGAGGAACGTGCCGGTGAAGACTTCGAACGCGTTGATCTCGCAGACGCCGTCCTGGTAGCCGATTTCGGCGGCGCGATTGGCGAGCGGGATCGAGCTGTCGCCGGCCGGGAAGCCGGGGTTCAGCACCTTGTCCCCGTTGGTGTCGAACAGCGTCTTCACGCTGCCGTCCGCCATCAGGATGTTGCACTGGGCGCCGTGGACGGCGTTCCAGTCGCGGGTGTCCTGGAGAACCAGCTGCGGGGCCATGGCAAAGTTGGTCGTCGAAGCGAACGCGGTTTCGGCGGTGCCGCCGGTGCCGACCGTCGTGCCGAGCGTCGGGTAGTTCTGCGGGACGAGGGCCCTCACGTCGACGTCAGTCGTGACGAGCTTGATGCGGCCGCTGGTCGCGTCGAAGTAGGACGGACCGTCGTTGAAGGTTTCGGCGAGGCGGGCGCCGACCGTGAGGCCCGGATTGACCGTCTTGCCGTCGGCCGAGTTGACCGGCGTGGCGACGAGGATGGCTTCGTTGGCGTCGCCGGGGGCGGCGTCGCCGAGCATCGGGATGTTGCTGCTCGGAACTTCCGACTGCTCGCTGTCGACGCGGGTGAGCGGGCCCTTCACGACGCGGAGGTCCTTCATGTTGGTGATGGCCGGGGAGGCCGACGCGTTGGCCGCACGGATGAAGGTCGTGGTGACGCTCATCGAGGTGGTGGCGTAGGTCGTGGGCTGGCCGCGGACCATGAACCAGCTCGAGGCATAGTTCGAGTTGTAGCCGGCGTTGATATGATCGCCGACGACGCCGACGCGAGCCGAGTAGTCGCCCATCATGATCGGGGTGGCGAACAGGGCGGCGCACATCCCTTTGCCCAGACGTTCCGGCGGGGCGATGTTCGCGTTCGAGGTGGTCTTTCCGAGGAGGTCGTTGATCTTCTCCAGGCCGCGGGCCGGATTGCTCGGGCAGAGGAGGTTGCCCGGGAGGCCCCCCTTCACGCGGATCATGTCGGCCATCCACCCGTAGGTATCCGGGCAACCGTCACGCGACGGGTCGTACGCGCCGCTGCAGAACCGCTGGCCGGGATCGCTTTCGGCGAACACGTGCATCGCGATGCCGATCTGACGCAGGTTGCTCTTGCACTGGGTGCTGCGGGCGGCTTCGCGGGCCGACTGAATGGCCGGCAGCAGCAGCGCCGCGAGGATGGCGATGATCGAGATCACCACCAGGAGTTCGATGAGCGTGAACCCCTGTCGGACGGCTTTCGTACCGACGCGAATCTTCTGACTCTTCATCGTAAACGTTCCCCTGAAGGAAAGTGGACCGGTCCGGCGCACGTGATCGAGCGACGGCCCCCACAGCCTGGACCGGTTTGCGGCACGCAGCGCACCAGGCGCCGCGCACTACCGTTGACTTGCGGGCGATCCGCCCCGCACCGCGCCCCAAGCGCAGCACTCCGGCGGAAGCCCCGTGAATTCAGCCTGTGGCGACAACGGCGCCACGCAGGACTCGACTCAAGAACGATGATTCAACAATGGCAGCGATGTCCCGACAGAGTGAGGTCGACGTCTCGTCCCTGGACCAGGCACTCTTGGGAGGCCTCGCATGTCCGCACCGCGGACTCCTCTCCTGTCTTTCTGGACCCCCGCGGTTTCACGCCGCAACGGCCTTCTGGCTTCTTTCAACTTTTTCTGCGGAGATCTCTCCAACGATTGAGCGTCTGTCGTCCGTAGTTTGTGGCACCTCCATTCGAATGGGCCGCTGTCCAGCGGCCGGCCCTTTCATGACGTCGAACGCAATCTGCCATCTGCCGACGTCGCCTTCACCTTCGATTGGGTGACGTTGTGTCGTCTTCGGCGGGACACTCTTCCTTCGACTGCGGGGGGATGGTAGGCGTCAACTTTGAAGAGAAGATGAAGTGCGCAAGAATGTTTGAAGGAATCGAAACGCGCCGGCCGAGCCCCCTTCCGCACGATGTCGATTCGCTGATCGCGCCGGCAGAATGCCGCTGATCGTCCCGGAAAATCCAGCCTCAACCGCAGCCGTTCCTCTTCGTATGGCGAACGCTGCAAAGCCCCGTTTCGTGCTGGATTCGCGCGAACTTCATCGTTTCTGAACGGCGATTCCATACGATCCCTGACCGTGTGAACTTCGGGACCTTGCCCGAGTCACTTCCTCGAGCGCTCCTCGAACGTCGAATCGTGTCATGCCGAGCAGCAAAGACGTCGCGGTGCAGTGCGAGTGCGGAGCCGAGTTGCTCCCCGCCATGGCCCGTTGCCGCGAATGCGGTCGCCGCCGCACATCGATCACTCCTCCTGCGATGCCTGTCCTTCGAATGCCGGGAGACAGCGGATCGGCGGTCGACAACGGACCGGAGTCGGACGACGGTCTCGATGCATTGCTCGGTTCCGCTCCCCCGGCCGACGGGCCGGCTCGAGCTCCAATCCCTTCTAAGGGGCCGAAGGCCGGCCCCCGCACGCCCGTGACGACGCATCGGCCGCACGCGCCACCCCGCAAACCGGCGACTCCTCCGGAGTCGGCTCCCGCAATTCCGCGACCGGTCCCGGTCGTCACCACAAACACGCCTAAGCCGCAATCGCCAGCACCGGACAAGACGTCGGCCGCCGCGATTCCGTCAACACCTCCCCAGGTCCGCTCAGGATCCGTACCGCCGCCCGACGTTGAGTCGAAGACGCCGCTCCCGGCCAATGCGCTCGATCGGCCAACCGGACCGCCTCTGCCGATCCTCACTTGCGAGTGCGGGCGCAAGTTCCGTCCCCCCCGCGGCAAGGCCGGGAAGACCGTCAAGTGCCCGGGTTGCTCCAGGTCCGTGGACGTCCCCGCGAACGATGCCGCCGCACACGCCGCCATGGAGGCGCCATCCGAGCAATCGCAACACTTCCGCGACATGGCCGAGGCGCTCCGCGCGCAGCCCTCTGCCAAACCACCCTCGACGCAGAAGTCCAAGATCAGCAAACGGGTGGTCCGACGCTTGATGGCGAATGCGGGGGGCGAAGGCAAGTCCCCACCCTCCCGGAGCGAGCGTTGTGAAGCCATCGAAGAACTGGGGCAGAGCGGAATCGTCGAGGCGATCCCGCTTCTTGTGAAGTTGAGCGCGACCAGTGCCGAACCCCTGAAGGTCCGCGAGACCGCCGCCGCCGCCCTGGGCGATCTCGGAGACCCCGAGTCGCTTCCGGCACTCGTCGAGTTGCTCGATGCGCCGGAGAGCGAGATCCGCCAGGCGGCGCTGACGGCGCTCGGAAAGCTGGGAGACCGTCGCGCCGTCCGTCCGCTCATTCACTATGGATTGCATCATCCGCACTCGAAGTTTCTGGCGTGGGACGCCGTCGTCAAACTCGGCGAGGAAGCGGTCATCGACCTGCTCGACGCGCTCGGCAGCTCGGACGACAGCCTGGTGCTCGAATCGATCGTCCTCGTGGGGCGACTCAAAAGCGCCAAGGCGGTCCCGCTCCTGATTCAGGTCATCGAGACTCGCTCGCCGCTCTTCCGCAGCCACGCCGCCGAGTCGCTCGGACAGATCGGAGATCGGCGGGCCGTTTCGACTCTGGTGGCTCTGTTGAAGGATGCGGACCCGGCGGTGCGAGCCAACGCGACTTCGGCCCTCATCCGGATTCCCGATCGGCAGGCGCTCGATCCCCTGCGGCAGATGCTGTCCGACGACGATGACGATGTCCGCGTCCACGCGCTTCAGGCGCTGGCGGAGATTGGGGACGCGCGGGTGGTTCCCGACCTGCTGGAAAGATTGAACGATCCCTCGCTCGAGGTGCAGGCGGCGGCGGCGGAGGCGCTCGGCCAGTGCGGCGATGCGCGGGCGGTCGAGCCGTTGCTCGAGCGGTTGAAGTCGGACGACGAAGCGATTTTGTTGCGGGCGATCTCGGCCTTGCGGCGGCTGAAGGACCCGCGCGCCGCCCAGGCGCTGCTGGGACTGCTCAACGATGAGCGAGACGTCGTGCGGCAGCGGGCGGTCGACACGCTGGGCTCGGTGGGAGACGCCGAAACCGCGCAGCGGCTCGAGCAGGTTCTGAAGTACGACCGCTCCGAACTGGTCCGGGCGAACGCGGCGAAGTCACTGGGCGCCATCGGCGATCCGGGTTCGATCGACGCGCTGGTCGACGCATTGCACGACGAATTCCCGATCCGGTGCCGCGCCGTCGTCTCACTCGGAGTTCTCCACGACGATGCGGCGCTGCCGGCCATCTCGGCGCTGCTCCGCGATCCCGCCCCCGAGATCCGCTATCACGCGGTCGGCGCTCTCATGGAGATCAACCCGCCGAATGCACTGTCACTGGTCGAGCCGCTGATCGACGATCCCAACTCGATGGTGCGGCGAGGCGTGGCCAAGGCCCTCGAGAAGTTGGGAGACCCGCGCGCGGCGGAGCTGCTGGAGGACTCGGCGAAGCGGAAACTGAGCCGGAGAATGCGCGACGCTCGAAAGGGACTTCGCGAAACGATCGCCTTTCTGATGCCCAGCTGGATGGCGGGCTTCCTTCCCACCGGCCCGCGCGGCCGCGTGGCGGCGACGTCGGCGGTGGCGGTGCTGCTTCTGATGGCGGTCGGGCTGGCCGCCCTGCCTTTCTTCACGAAGAAGCAGGGAGGACGCGTGGTGTCGCGAGGCCGGGTGCAAAGCGTCGCGTTCAGCGATGCTGGAACGATTGTGGCCGCACGGACGACGGGAATGGTGGAGGTGTGGGACGTCCTGAAGAAGTCGGTCAGGAAGTCGGCTCAGATCGACGTCAACGGTTCGATCTTCTCCCTGGCCGATGGGAAGGTCATGGGATTTCCCGGCGAGAAAGGGTTGCAGTTCTGGAGTATCGACAGCGACAAGGGACCCGAGAAAAAGCCGGGCGTGCATCAGAAGCAGATCATGGCGGTCTCGGTTTCGCCCGATCGCCAGTTTGCCGCGACGATGGACGGCGACCGAGTCGTCTACACGTGGTCGCTCGCCTCGCGCGAAGCGGTCGGCGCGCTGCAGCTTCCCAAGAACACCGTCCCCGGATCCCTCTCCATTCTTCCGGGAGGCAAGCGAATCGTCACCGCGGCGACGGACGGGCTGTTCTTCCTGTGGGATGTGGAGAACGCGCAGCAGGTGGTGGCCTTCCCGTCGTTCCGGACGGTCATTGCCCGCACGGCCATCAGCCCGGACGGAAAGCTCCTCGCGGTCGCCGGAAACAACAACCTCGGCGTGTTCTCCCTGGAAAACTACAAAGAACTGAAGGCCCCCAAGATCCAGGGGAACGTGATGGCTCTCGAGTTCAGCCCGACAGGACGATGGTTGATCGTCCTGAACGGCGCGACCATCCATCTTGTCACGCCGAATTCGGACATGCTGAAATCCGTCGCCATCGACGATGCCGAGTTGCTGGAGACCGTCGCCATCTCGCCCGATGAGAAACTGCTGGCTGCCGGAAATGCCGAGAGCTCGAAGATCTGGCTGTGCGACGCGGAGTCGGCCGTGGTTCTCAAGCGTCTCGACGTGAAATGAGGCGGGCGCTGAGGATTCAGGGCCCGCCTCGTCCGGAAGCTCAACAGTCTGTAAGCCGCACCAACCGAGATTGTGAGACACTTTCGCAAGGCGAGCGTTTGACGGCTAGCGATCGTCAGCTGGTCGAGCAGACAATCCCGACAGGTTCTTCGTCTTTACGCCAACGGCGTTGCACGCAGTAGCCCAGGGTCGCGAACGAAGTGAGCGCACCCTGGGTGGACAGTGGAAAACGACGCGAACCCCAACGGGGTTCTACAATGCGTGCGGGTGGGCTCGGAATATCCCCACTTCTTGGACGCTGATCGTAGTACCCCCGTTGGGGTACCGAGGAATACGCCCGTTAACCCAGGGTGCGCTCGCAAGGCCTCGCGACCCTGGGCTACTGCGTACAACGCCTTCGGCGTAAAGCACAAACATTCAAGGCCGCGCGCCTCACAATCGCGGCCGGTGATTTAACCACGTTGGCCGCGCTTCATTCCCCGGCAGCGAACTGCGATTCCCACGCGAGGCTTTCCACGAACTTGCGGGCCTCGAGATAATCGTTCGCGGCGAGCGTGCGGACGTCGAGCTTGAGTTCCTGCAGCAGCGCCTTGGCCACCTGCCGGATCTCCAGGGCGTGCCGCGATTCGGCCGTGCGACGGGCGCGGTCGGCGAACAGCTCGTCGAGCTGCGTCCGCCATGCGGCGTAGTCGCTCAGCAGCAGCACCTCGGGCCAGTAGATCTTGCCGCTCTTCTGGTCGAGTTGGAGCACCGTCGGTCGATTCGGCGTTTCCGGTTCGCGGTTCTCGAGGTAGCGGTCGCGCGTCTTGCGAATCTCCGCCAGCCGTTCATTGGTCACCTGCCTCCCCATCGCCAGCCGGGCGTGGTAGGCCTCAGTCGCCTTCACGTTGTTATCGATCTGCAGCTTGCGGGCGGCTTCGCTCTGGATCGCGGCCTCGGCCGAGTTGCGGTTGTATTCGCCCTGGGCGCGGACGATATCGGCATAGCCGTAGGGATCAAACGGCTGGTAGGGCCCGTAGCTGTACCCGTAGTAGTACGGCCCGAAGTACGAATAGCCGTAGGGCGAGTAATAGCCGGCGTAGCCGCGAGAGCCGTAGTACCGGCCGTTGCGGCCGCTGTAACTGCCGTACGGGTAAGTCGAGTAAGGCCAGGTGTAGGCGAGCTGCGCCGAAGCGGTTTCGGCGGTGAGAGTCGCCAGGGCGAGGGTCAACAGGGCGATGCGCATGGTGCTTCCCTTCGGAAGGTCGAATCCGGCCCACAGCAGAATAACGGACCAGGGGCGAGAAACTTCCGACTCAGGAAGAACAACGCACGAAATCGGAGTTTCGATCCGATTTTTCCCGCCGGCACGTCAATTCCGCAAGAGGGGACCGGCGTACCGCACGAGATTGGGTGCATTCCTCAATTCGCGGCAGCACATCTGATCAGGAATCGTGGCACTTGCCATCCGGAAAAGCATCTTTCACCACGGAGTCGAGAATGCGGCTTCGCCGCACTCTCGACTCCGTGGTGAAACTCGTCCTTGATCGCGCTCGCCCGCAGGGACGCGATTAACACGGACGTTCTACCCAGTGAAGTCCGCACCCTGCCAAATTGGGCACGCACCACAACACATGAAAGCCGCCAGCGGCGGATGCACGCGGCGGCTTTCGGTCCGTAGCTGGACAGCCATTTCACCATCGGGCAAGCCCGGTGGGGCTCACCGAGAGCGTCAGACCAGTTCCTTCATCGGGCGATATTCGTCGTGATCGACGAGATACCGGGGGCGGCCCTGCAGGTCGCGGACGGTCGTCGTGTCGATGTCGATGCCCATCGCCTTGTAGAGCGTGGCATGCACTTCCTGGAAGTGAACCGGTCGCTCGGTCGGGTACTCGCCCAGGCGGTTCGTCTGGCCGATGACCTGCCCCGTCTTCATCCGCCCGCCCGCGACCACCGCACACGACACCTGCGGCCAATGGTCGCGGCCGGCGTTGGTGTTGATCTTCGGCGTGCGGCCGAACTCGCCCCAGCACACCACCGGCACGTCGTCCAGCATGCCGCGCTGTTCGAGGTCTTCGATGAGGGCGGTGAGGGCCTGGTCAAGCATCGGCATTTCGGTGCGGGCCTGGCCGAAGTTGTTCCCGTGCCAGTCCCAGCGGCTGAACGCCAGCGTCACGCAGCGGACGCCCGCTTCAATGAGGCGGCGGGCGACGAGGAAGTTGTCGAGCAGCCGCGGGCCGCCGTCGTCCTTCAATTCGTTGACCCCGCGGCCGTAGCGGTCGCGGAGCTTCACGTCTTCCTTGTTGAGGTCGAGGGCTTCGGCCAGCTTGCTCGACGTCAGGATGCCGAAGGCCTGCTGCGTGAACGAATCCAGTCCTTCCATCATGCCGGACGCGTCGACTTCGCGGCGGAAGCGGTCGAGCGCCCCGAGGACCGCCTTGCGATCGCTGAGGCGGTCGGTGGTGATGCCGTTGAGGACCATGTCCTCGCGGCCTTCGCCGTGCGGCTTGAACGGGGCGTGCGAGATGCCCAAGAAGCCCGACTGGCCGTTATCGGCCCACGGCATGTGACCCATTTTGGGCGAGAGGCCGACGTACGCGGGGACCGACGGGTCTCCGGAACCCATGAGCTTCGAGAGGTACGAACCCATCGCCGGCCAGCCGCCCAACGGCTGCTGGCGGTCGGTCTTGCCGGTGAGGCACTGGAAGGCATAGTGCGGGCCGGCAGCGCCGACGATCGAGCGGATGTAGGCGAACTTGTCCGACATCTGGGCCATGCGCGGGAACAGTTCGCCGATTTCGATTCCGGGAACGTTCGTGGCGATGGGGGAGAAGGGCCCGCGGATTTCCGTCGGGGCGTCCATCTTCAGGTCCCACATGTCCTGGTGCGGGGGACCGCCCGGCAGGAAGACCATGATGATCCCCTTGTGCCGGCTCTTCTGCCCGCTGGTCGACTCGGCCCGCAGCAATTCGGGGAGCGACAGCCCGCCGAGTGCCAACCCGCCGATCTGAAGAAAGTTGCGACGCGAAAGGTTGTCGCAGAACTTCGTCGAGCGTCCGCCGAGGAGTGACAGCATCGGTGGGTTTCCTGCGGGAGGGGAGGGCAAAGGCGGGATGACAGGCAGGGAGACGTTGTGAGGGCGCTCCTTGTCCATCTTATTCAGTCATCGGACGATGGACCAGAACCAAAGTATCAAAGCTTGTTGAAACCTGCAATCAGATTCGCGGGAGGTTGAGGGTTGGGTTGTGATGCCTTTTGAAAATCGCACCCCCTAAAACTGGCACGGGGGATGCTGGCGGTCACGGTTGCCACAGGTCGCGCCGGATGACGGTGCGATCAATCCAGTGGATGGGGGCGAAGAACGGCTTGATTGATTCGAGGTTCGCACGGATTCTGACTCTGCGCCTGTACGCCGCCCAAGCCTCGGGGGACGAATCAGCGGGAAATGCGATGGTCTCAAAGAGGTAGAGGTACGCCCCGACATACCCGCCGATCAGCACTAGCAGCACGGCAGCTGCGATCCAGGGGGCGGCGAGGGGCTTGCGGGTGGGCATGGTGGAACGTCGTGAACAAAAAATACTCGACTCTAGTAGCGGATCGTCGGACCCTCAAGAGAATAAAGGTTTTGTGGACAATTGGCGCCGGGGCCGTTATGTCGCATAAGGTGTCGGATCGCCGACAGTCTTCGAGTGAACTCCGGACAATTCAACAAACAATTGACAGGCAGTTGAGCGGCAGTCGACGTGCGTACTGTTGCGTAATCGAGTTCTCTCGCGTTGTCGGGTTGCATTTCCGAAGTCGCGTGCCAGAAGCGTAAAAACCCGGCGATGGACAACTCGACACCCCAGCCCGCCGCTCTCGTGGCGGGGTTTCTTTTTGCGCGGTGGGGTAGAATGAGGGGGGGATGTTCCGCTTGTCCGGATGCAAGATGTCCGCCCCGTTTGCGACCGCGGAACCATGCTCGTATGTGAGCCGCCGCAATGAATAGTAAAAGGTTACCGAGGAAAGCACTCGTGTTGGTGATACTCCCGACAGTCCTGTTTGTGGGAATCCTGTTCTTCCCTCAAGCCGCTGATGAACCTGATTCGCCTGAGTTACCGGCAATCACGATCGCGGCGGACGACCCCTTTCAACTGTCCGAGAGTCTGCTTTTGAGGGTTCTTGATATACCTACAGATCGCAGACTTTCGGAAGGTTGGGAACTTCTAGAACAAATCTTGCGCGAGTACCCAGAGACTTCTGCGGCATATCGAGCGGAACAACTGCTCGAAGAGTTGCGGGAAGAGTTGAATGCAAGTGTTTACATCCAGTTCTGATGCGGGATTGCGGTGAAACCGCGACCGAATCCTGTCGCACTTGTGGCATCACCGACCTTTCAATTCCCGAGCCGTTCTTGGCGGGCCGGAATTCAAAAAGCATCACTACCGAGGGTTGGTAAGGTCTTGCGGGCACTGGTCATGCGATACGGTCCGGCTTGCTTATGGCGCCTCGGCCACCGCCACGTCGGGATCGGCCGGAATCGTCACGCCGTTGAGGTAGTAATCCGACGTGTGGAAACCAACTCCAAACTGGTCATCATCTTCGCCCGAACGACCGACGCTCCAGATTCGAACGTTCTTCTCATTGCGCTGGAATTGAAGTGGACTCGAACTTCTTGACCACGGGTCCAAAGGCACTGCCGAGACGACTCGCGCATTCCGCATGTCCTCAAACGACGTCGGAAGGCGGCCTTTCTCGCAAAGGAATATCAGCACGGCCAACCCTGCCTGGAGACACTCCTGCGACGCAACCTCGCTCGTCCATGCGTCGATCGCGTTGTCCGCATCCCACACTTCCAATGACCCATGAGACAATAAGGGGCCAGCC
>JADZEF010000021.1 GCA_020850695.1 Planctomycetaceae bacterium
AGGTCATGGATGTGGACGACGTGCCCCTGGTACTCCTTCAGCATCTCGAAGCTGTGCTTGACTGAGCCGTCCATCACCTCGCCGGGGTTGGAATTCCAGCACGTCCGCACCGACGGATGATGGGCGATCTCCATGATCTGCCGCATCACGTCCGGCTCCTGCGTTCCGGGACCATGCACCTCGACGCGGATCTCGATCCCATGATCGGACGCCATCTCCCCGCACTGCCGCAGCGCCATGCCGATCCGGGCGATGGTCCGCTCGCGGTCCTCGGTCTTCACAAGGGCGTTCGGACGCACCTTGACGCCCGAGGCCCCGACGTCGTGGGCCAGCTGGATGAAGTCGCGAGTCAGGTCGATGTTCTTCTTGAGGACCGCCGGGTCGGGGCTGTGATATTCGCAGACCGACCCGAGTCCGACGCACTCGACCTTTGAATCAGCGAACCGCTTCTTCACTTCGGCCCGCTGCTCAGCGTTCAGCGACGGTTCGACGCCGTGCTTGTGCGTGGTCCGGAGCTCGACCCCCTCGAATCCCGTCGTCTCGAGATTCTTGATGAGCGTCGGAAGATCCCACTCGGCGCCCCACATGTACGACACAATGCCCAGCTTCATTCCAGCCTCCGCGAGTCGAGCGAGTAACGGCTTGGGTCGAACTCGCGGGATTGTATCGGGGGACAGTGGGTAGTGGGTAGTTGGCAGTGGGTAGCCAGAGCAGCAAGACAAAAGTCACAAGTTCCCGTTCCTCGATGGCTTCATTCTGGCTGCCCACTACCAACTGCCCACTATCCACTTCTGCCAGAATTTGACGCCCGTTTCCGGCCCCCCCTATAATCAGGCGTGTGACGCGCCGCGTTCGCGTGCGACGCCTGGCTCGGATTGTTCCATCGCCCCTCGTTCCGTTCCGGGGAAACACGCGTATGAATCGGTGGCTGCCACAGGGACGGACTTTGGTCTGGGTGTCGACGGCATTGCTCGTCGGAATGATTGCCCACTCGTCGTCCCTCCCACAGACCGCGCTCGCCGACGACCCGGCCCCTGCCCCCAAAGCCGATGCACCGCAGGCGGCCGCTGACGAAAAGCCCGACGATGGACGTCCCCCGGCGCGGTTCCTGACGGTCTCGGGGACGATCGACGAGCGCATGGACAGCCGCATCCAGAATCTGGCGATTGAGCTTCAGAACCAGGCGACGCAGCGCGATCGGGACGCGTTCCTCGTGCTCGAAATCACCCGCGGATCGAGCAAGTTCGGGCTGGTGATGGAGGCGGCGAAGTTCCTGACATCCGCGCGGCTCAATCGCGTCAAGACGATCGCCTGGGTTCCCGAGCGGCTCGACGGCTACAACGCGATTCTCGCCCTCGCCTGCAAAGAGATCGTGATGCACCCGGACGCCGAACTCGGCGACATCGGCCGCGGCGAGATTATGGAAAAGGACGAGCAGCAGAGCGTGCTGGCGCTGGTCGAAAAACGACACAACCCAAGGCTCTCCCCGGCTGTCGTGCAGTCGATGATGGACCCGCAGCGCGTGCTGCTGAAGGTTTCGGTCGTCCAGGGGGATGTCGCGGAGACGCGGGTCGTCACCCGCGACGAGCTCGATCGTCTCCGCGAAAACAAGATCGTCATCCGGGACGTCCAGACGATCAAGGAAGCGGGCGACAAGGGAATCTTCACGGGGACGAAGGCCCGCGACTTCGACTTCCTTGTGTCGCGTCTGGCCGAGGGGCGGGTCGAAGTGGCCGACGCCTACAAGATCCCCAATGAGGCGCTCCGCGAAACGCCGTGGGAAGGGGAAGCGCCGAAGGTGCGGCTGATCAAGATCGATGACGTCATCGAACCGGTCCTGGAGACGTTCATCGAGCGGCAGATCGCCCGTTCGCTCGATGAAGGAGTCAACCTCATCATTTTCGAGGTCAACTCGTACGGCGGGCGGCTCGATTCGGCCCACAACCTCGCCAATGCCATTGCCGACCTCGAGCGTCGCAAGGTCCGCACCGTCGCCTGGGTGCCTGATAAAGCCATTAGTGCGGCGGCGTTGATTTCGCTCGCCTGCGATGAGGTCTATCTGACGCCGCAAGGATTGATCGGCGACATCATCCCGATCATGCAGATCGGCCCCGGGCAGCAGTTCGAGCGGGCTCCGGAAAAGGCCCTGAGCATCGTCACCGGGATGCTGCAGGAAATCGCGCAGAGGAAGAATCGTCCCCCCGCACTGGCGATGGCGATGGCCGACAAGGACCTGAAGGTCTACACGGCCACGAACGCCCAGACCGGCAAGACGACCTATATGACGGAAACCGAAATTCATGCGGCGGGGGGGGATTGGAAGCAGGGGCCAATGCTGCCAGAGACGGGGCGCGGTGCGGCCCTCACGATTGGCGGGGCGCGGGCCCATGAACTGCAGCTCGCCTCGCGACCAGTGCAGGATCTCGAAGAGCTGAAGAAGCGGTTGGGGATTCCGGCCGGTCAGAATGTGCCCGTTGCGGCCCGCACCTGGCTCGACGACACCGTCTTCATGCTGAATACCGATGCGGCGATGTTCCTGTTGCTGGTGATCGGCATCGTCTGCCTTTATATGGAGCTCCACCTGATGACGGGGCTCCTTGGCATCGTGGCGGCGGTGTGCTTCTCGATGTTCTTCTGGAGTCGCTTCCTGGGTGGGACCGCGGGCTGGCTGGAGGTGATGCTGTTCCTGCTGGGGGTGGCCTGCATCGCGATGGAAGTCTTCATCATGCCGGGCTTCGGGGTGTTCGGAGTCTCTGGCGGTCTGCTGCTGTTTGCCTCGCTCGTCATGGCGAGCCAGACGTTCGGCAATCTCGAGCCGGGGGCCGACGTGCGGTCGCTGTCGCATACCGTCGGCACGTTGACAGGGGCGGTTGTATCGGTCGTCGTGATAGCCGCTATCGCGGGGCGATATCTGCCGAGCATTCCGTTCCTCAAGAACATGATTCTGACGCCTCCGGGCTTCGAAGAGGCGGAAGGCCTGCCGCGGCTCGATCCGCGGGTCGCCGGCGGAAAGGCTGCGGCGGCAACGGCCTCGCTGGGGACTCGGGCGGCGCTGCTGGGTGAACGCGGCACGACGACGTCCATGTTGCGGCCGGCGGGGAAGGCGCGGATCGGAGACGCGTACGTCGACGTGGTGAGCGACGGGGCCTTCATCGACCGCGATGTCGAGATCGAGGTGGTGCAGGTGGAAGGGAACCGGATCGTCGTGCGGGCCGCGACGCGGGCGTGACGCGCGGAGTCAGACTCAGCGGAACGCTTCGTCGCTCCACACGAAGACGCGGCCGTCGTTGGTGGGGGTCGCGATCCGCTTGCGGGCGGCGTCGATGACCAGGCCCGTGAGCGGGACCTTCGCATCGATGGTCCGCACGGGATCGGTCGCATCGCGAGACCAGAAGCGGAGCCGTCCGTCCCACCCTGCCGTCACGAAGCCGTCTCGCATGAGGGCGATGCCGCTCACGCCGTCCGGCTGTGTCCAGCTCTTCGCGGGCTTGCGGCTGGATCCTTCGAAGAGCGCGATCCGCCCGTTCCAGTCGCCGCACGCGAACGTTCCGTCGTCGGCGAACGAGAGCGCTCCGATCTCGGCCGACATGGCGTAGGCTTCTCCCTGGCCGTCGCCCGAATCGGGACTCCGCCACACCACCTGGCCATCCGCCCCACCCGTTACAAGAACCTTGCCGTCGGGAGAGAACGCCATCACACCGAGGCTCTCGTGCTTCGTCTCCTTGCGGACGGGCTTGGCCTTACTGAAGAAGAAGAGTTCGCCAGTGGATGTTCCCAGGACGAGGCCGGGCTGACCCGGCCGGAGGCCGATGCTGGTGAGAGCCCCCGGAAAGCGGCTTTGCTTCTGCGGTTTGCCGGCTCCGCCCGAGAACACCTTCGGCCAGCCGAACAACTGCGACTTCGCGGTCCCCGCATAGACAAAGCCGTCGCGGCTCACGGCCATCGACGTGATCGGGTCTTCGCCTCGATCTTCCAGGCTGACGGATGCCCCCGTATCGAGGTCCCAGGTCATCACGCGACCCGAGACACAACCGAGCGCCAGGTGCTTGCCGTCGTGCGAGAAAGCGGCGACCGTCACGGCCTCGCCGGGAACGGCGACGACCGACTCCGCTTCGCGCGGGACCGGAGCCGAGCGGGGCCAGAACCACACCGCGACAATCAACAGGATGACCGCGGAGGCGGCGCCCATCGTTTTAAGCGTGATACGGTCGAGAATGCGGGCGATGATCCGCCGCCAGGTGCGGGGACCGGGGACAGGTTCCGCCGTGGTTGCCGCGTTCGCCGCGTCGGCAGGTGCGGTTGCGGGGAGATCCGGGGAAGATTTCTTCCGCGGAGTCGGGCCGGGATTTTCGATGGCGCGACCACAATTCCGGCAGCGCTTCGCTCCGGGCCGCAATTCCGCTCCGCAGTCCTGGCAGAGGTTGAGGGAAGGTGCGTCTGGCATGGGTCGGTGTTCGGCGAGCGCCGCAGCCGCCTCCATGACGGCCCGCGAACTGTTGTTGTAGCGGAACATCCGTCGGAGGGGCAGAGCGATTGGATTCTCTTTCGCAGGCCCGGTCGGACGAATGCCGGGAAGCTCCGGGTGCGATTCGATTACAATCCCGGGGACGCCAGCGTTCGATTCGTGCGGATCGGACGCGGATTTCAGATGGTCGAAACCGCGACACCCGATTCCTTCCGTTCGAGTTTTCCGTGCCCGCCGTCGCCGATCAACGCACTTCGACGCAGCGTCCCGTGCCGCTGGTGGCGCGGGATGATTTGCGCGTTGTGCGGATGCGCGATCGCGGCGCGGGGTCGTGGGTGGTCAAGGATCCGATTGCGCTGAAGTATCACCGGCTGCAGCCCGAGCAGCACCGCGTGCTGGCACTCCTGGATGGGAAGCGGAGCCTTGATGATATTCGGCAGGTGCTGACGGTTGAGTTTCCCACGGTGACGATCGATGCGGGGGAAGTGCAGCGGCTGATTGTCGAGCTTCACACGCGGGGGTTGTTGACCAGCTTGCGGCCGGGGCGCGGGCTGCCGTTGCTCGAAGCGGAGCGGAAGGAGCGGCGGAAGCGGCTGTGGAGCGCGCTGACGAACTTTCTTTACTTGCGGCTGCCGGGATTCGATCCGACGCCGGTGTTGCGGTGGATGCTGCCTCTGCTGGGTTGGATGTTCGCTCCGTGGGCGGTGGCGCTGGCGGGCGGGTTCGTGGTGTGGTCGCTGCTGCTGGTGCTGGTCGAGTGGGGGGAATTCTCGCGGCGTTTGCCCGAGTTCCAGCAGTTTTTCGGCTGGCCCAATCTCGTCTGGCTGTGGCTGATGATCGGCGTCACCAAGCTGGTTCACGAGTTCGGCCATGCATTGTGTTGTCGGCGGCTGGGGGCGGAGTGTCACGAGATCGGCGTAATGCTGCTGCTGTTTTCGCCAACGATGTACACCGACGCGACCGACTCGTGGATGCTGCGGAGCAAGTGGAAACGGATTGCGGTGGCTTCGGCAGGGATGTACTTCGAATCGATCCTCGCCGCGGCGGCCGTGCTGGTGTGGTGGAACACGGGGCGCGGTCTGATCAATGCGCTGGCGCTCAACGTGGTGGCGGTGTCATCCGTGACGACAGTGGTGTTCAATGCCAACCCGCTCATGCGGTATGACGGGTATTACATCCTGAGCGACTGGCTTGAGATCCCCAACATGCGGCAGCGGTCGGACCGTGTGCTGCACGACACCTTTGCGCGCACCTGTCTCGGGCTCGACCCGCCTCCCGATCCCTTCCTGCCGGAAGATCGCCGCCGCTGGTTGTTCGTGTATGGCGTGGCGGCGGGCGTCTACCGGCTGATGGTTCTGTTCGGCGTCACGCTCTTCCTGTACGGTGTGCTGAAGCCGTGGGGCCTGGAGACTCTGGCCGTGGTGATGACGGCCGTGACGATCGGCGGGATGCTGTTCCGCGGCGGGCGGCAGCTGGTGACGATGATTCGAGGAGCGGGGCCGGGCGAAGTGAATCCGACACGCGTCTCACTCACGATTGCCGGTGTATTCGGCCTCCTCATGGCGGCCCTCGTGGTGCCGTTGCCGCTGCACGTCGAATCGACGTTCCAGGTCCAGCCGCACGACCAGCGCGACGTGTATGTCATCACGCCCGGCGAACTGGTGGAGATTGCCGTGCAACCGGGCGATCGCGTGAAGGCGGGCGATGTGCTGGTGCGGTTGTCGAATCCCGAGAAGGACGACGCGCGGCGGAAGCTCGATGTCCGCAAGCGAATGGACGAGATGAATGTTGAAGTGGCTTACGCCCTCGACGACGACAACCGCGAAACGGTGGTCCGCGAGAAGTTGGCGGGGACGATTGAAGAGCTGAAGGACTACGAGCGGCAGCTCGATGTGCTGGTGTTGCGGGCCCCGTGCGATGGGGTCGTCGTGGCGGCCCCGCCGAAGCCCGAGCCGCGGCTGGACCACGAGGCGACGGCGCTCAACGCGTGGCATGGCACGCCGCTCGATCGCCACAACCTCGGCTGCTGGCTCGACCGGCAGACGCACGTGGTGAGCATCGCACCGGACCATCGCGTCGATGCGATCCTGTATGTCGATCAGGCCGACCGGAGCGACGTGCGAGCGAAGCAATCGGTTGAGCTGAAGTTCGACCATCTTCCCGAAGCGACGTTCGTTGGAGAGGTCAACGACATCGCGCTGCGGGAGCGGTCGTCGGCCCCGGCCGAGCTTTCGCAGAAGCAGGGGGGCGACCTGACGACCGTCACCGACCGGCGCGGCCGCGAGCAGCTGACGAGCGTTGCCTATCAGGTGACGGTGGTGCTGGAGGATGAAGCGGGACTGCTGCAGCCGGGGATGAAAGGCAAGGCGCGGTTCGCGGTCGCGCGGCGGTCGGCGTTCGACTGGCTGTGGCGGAAGGTGCGGCAGACGATTCACTTCCGGCTGTGACGAAAGCCAAAGCCGAAAGACACTTCAACGCAAAGACGCGAAGTTCGCAAAGTGACGCAAAGGAAGAAGATCGCAGCTATTGGAACAACGCCCCAAGTTTTCAACGCGTCTTCACGCGCCTGTCTGTTTCCTTTTTGAGTTGCCGTTCTTTGTGCTCCTGGCGGCTTTGCGTTGAAGTGCTTTCTCTCCGCTATGGAACCGTCGTTTCGTCGGTGTGCCAATTGGGGAACTTGCCCTTCAATGGGACTTCGACGCCATCGCGCAGGACGGTCATGCGGACCTCGTCTCCCGGTGAATAGACGCGCAAGAGATCGGACAGGAGCTGCTCGATGGTCCGATTGTCGGATCGTCCCGCCGCTGCCGTGATCACGTCTCCCTTCTTCAGGCCGAGATTCCCCGCGAGGCCGGCGTCTTTCGCTGAGACGACGCGAATCGCCATTTGATCCTCGGCGAGTTTCAACTCGGCTCGCTGCGACTTTGACAGGGCATAGCCACGGAACTCGAATTCGAGCGGGACGCTCCGCATCGATTTTCGCCAGCCGATCTCGGTCGGACGCCAATCCCCTTCAGGCCGCAGCTCAAGACGCAGGGTCGGACGGCGGTCGACTTCGTCGGTTCCGGTGCGTTCCGGTTTCGATGCGTTCACTCCTCGTCGAACCTGAAGAACCATGGGCTCGGTGTCGGACGCTCGGTGCAGAACCCAGCGGATGTCGTACTCGGACCGCACCGGGACGTCGTTCCATCGGGCCAGCACATCCCCCGCTTTGAGTCCCGCCTTCTGCGCCGGCGAATCGGGTCTCACCTTCAACACCTTCGTGCCGTGGTTCAGGTCGAGTTCGACGCCCATGTTTTCGGGGACCGGCCAGCCGAAGAGCTTGCGGCGGTCGAAGACGCCGTCGTGCGCCCACTGCAGCAGTTGATACTCCTTCACCTGATGACAGTGGACACATCCCTGATGATTCTGCTTGAGCAGGGGAATGTCCTCGGGGGTCGATTTCGCCTTCGGAATGGGTTGCAGCAGATCCACGGTTTCCGTCGGACGGGCCTTGCGCTCGGCGTGGGCCGCCAGGACGAGGCGCATGGTACGAAGCAGGGCGTCCTTGCTCAGGCGGCGCTCGGGCTCGCCGTCGTCGCGGCCGCCGTAACGGCTGTAGACGTTCAGTTTTTCATCGAGGAAGAAGCTGTTCCAGGTGACGTCGTAGTCGAACTCGAAGCGGTTGAGAGCGACTCCGTTCATGGACGTAATGCGAACGCACACGAACTCCTCGCGGAGCCGCTTGATGTCGACATCCTGATGAGCAACCTGCCCATCCCAGTGGAAGCACTCGGGTCAACGCTCGCAGCGGAAGACGACGAAGATCGGCTTGCCGGTCTTCGTGGCGACCTCCGCGGCGCGGTTGAGATTGCTATGCCAACCAGCCGTCTGCCCGAGGGCCGGCAGAGGGAGGACAACGGCTGCAGCGAGGGCGAGTGACGCGATGGCCGGGCAGATGCGAAGGGACATGACGGTTCCTGGAGGGAGTCACGGCGGCCAATGAGCGACATCGACCGCCATATTCAGTCTAGTGGAGGATGAGCGGCGGCGCGAAGAAAGCGGCGGCGGTCGGAGCAAGTTCATCGGCCGGAGTCCGCACTTGAGAGCGCATTACCGACGGATCTTCCGCTTGGATCGGCTTGTGCCCCGTTGGGGAACCTGAAAACCTTCCAGCCATTCCCAGCGTGCGCTCACTCCGTTTGCGACGCTGGGCAATCAGATAGAACGCCTTGGGCGTACCAAGCGTTCGCGTCCCCCCCTCGCGTCTCAACGCAGAAGCTGGGCAATTCCTGCAACCAGAACTTACTACGCCCTCCCCGCAGCGGCGTCGAACCGAGGGAGCCATTTCCCGCCCGCGATACCGCCTTGAGGTGGCAGGCAGGGGTCTGCACGACCTGGCGACGAGACTATAGCCGCGACGTTTCTCGTCGGAGCGGCGTTGCGGCATCCGCAGGAGACTTCGCCCCGATCGAATCGAGCAAGTCGCGGAGCACGTCGAAGGGCACCGGTTTCGCAAAGTGATGATCGAATCCCGCTTCCCGCGACAACCGGCGATCATCCTCTTTGTCCCAGCCCGTCAGGGCGATCAACACAAGATCGCGGTTGCGTGCGTTTGCGCGGAATCGCCGGGCGACTTCGAGGCCGCTCATTCCGGGCATGCCCAGGTCGAGCACGACGGCGTGGGGGTCGAACTCCTCTGCCGCGGCCAGCGCGGACGGACCGTCGAAAACGCTGCGGCACTCAAATCCGCCTCGGCTGAGCATGATCGTCAGCGTGCGCGCGGCGTCGCAATTGTCGTCGACAACCAGCACGCGTCGAGTCGCCGGCGTTCCATTCTGCGTTGAGTGGTCTGGCCGGGGTTCGATTCCGCCCGGGACGTGACCGGCGAGCACCGCGAGCCTCACGATGAATTCGGCGCCGCGGCCGGGGCCGTCGCTGCGGGCTTCGACGGTTCCGCCATGCATCTCGACCAGTGTGCGAACGATGTTCAATCCGAGCCCGAGCCCGCCGCGAGACCGGAAGTGCGGGTCTTCGACCTGTGCGAAGATGTCGAAAATGTGAGGCAGGGACTCGGCTGGAATTCCGGCGCCTGTATCCCGGACGCTCAATGCCACCTGCCGTCCGTCGCAGGTCGCGGACAACCGGATCTCGCCTCCCGGATCGGTGAATTTCGCGGCGTTGCTCAGCAGGTTCATCAGCACCTGGACGAGGCGTGCCGCATCCGCCTCAAGCCAGACGTCCTCGTCAGGAATGCTGATGAGAAGTTGATGCTGGAATTCGTCGATCTGGGGTCGACAGGTCGCAATGGCATCCCGGACGACATCAGCCAGCAGGACGGGAGCGGGACGCAGCTTCACCTTGCCGGTGTTGATCCGGCTCACGTCGAGCAGATCGTCGACCATCCGCACCATGTGCTCGAGCTGGCGCTGCATGATTTCGAGAATGTCGTCATCGGACGGGTCGGCCCGCGTCATTCGCAGGAGGTCGAGGCCGCTCCGCAGCGGAGCCAGAGGGTTCCGCAACTCATGAGCCAGTGTCGCGACGAACAAGTCCTTGCGGCGGTCGGAAGCCCGGATCGCGGCCTCGGCCTGGCGGAGCTCGGTGACGTCGTTGTGGACCTCGGCCACTCCTTCAAGCGTGTCATCTTCTCCCCGATACAGAATGCAATGGATGGCGACGTTGAGCGGGCGACCGTCCTTCCGCAGCTGCTTCACCTCTCCTCGCCATTGCCGAGTGCGCAGGAGTTCCGCGCGAATGGCCTCGATCGGTGCGGGAAACTCGGTGCGCAGCAGTTCGTGGATGACGCGTCCCGCGGCCTCGTCGTTGCTCCAGCCGTAGAGCTGTTGCGCGCCTTCGGTCCAGGTGGTGATCCGCCCCTCGACGTCGCAGAACACGATTCGCGCCGCGCTCAGCGCGTGCGCCTGCTCGCGCATGCGGGCATCGTGCGCCCGCGTGGCGGCGCGGAGCCGTCTGCGATACTGGCCGGCAAGTCCCATCGCCCCTGTCAGCATCGACAGGCCGAAGAACGTCATCAGTTCCTTGGCCGAGGGAATCGCCGGCGGCAGCGGGGCATCGAACCGAAAATGTGAAGCGAACCAGACGGTGAGCGGCATGAGCAGGGCCGGGCCCACGCCGCTGAACCAGCAGCACACGACCACGCTCGACAGCGCCAGCACCCCCCCGACGGGGCCATCGAGCGGCGTGTAGGGGATAATGGCGAACAGCGCCGCCACGAACCCGAGCGAAAGAACGTACCGTACGATGGTCGCGCGGAGGGGCGTGGCCGTCGCCTGCCGGCCGATCCAGGTTCCAACTCGGGCCGCGGAAAGTTTCATGGGTGATGACGCTGCGCCCTGTGCGGCTCAGAACTCTCCCACGGGGTATCCGTCGTTTCGCGAGAACAGCCGCTGATAGATGCGGTAGTCGGCGCCGCCGTTCGCCCGGTCGAAAGGATCGTTCATGGTCGCCGCCGTCCATTGCCGGGCAGAATGATCGATGTGTTCGCTCACGAACCGCACGCTGCCGTCGCACATTCCAAAGTGCGCTCCCCCTTCGTGCAGGCTGCTGAAGCCCTCCCGTTTCTCGTCGGTCGTGCCGGAGGGGCCCGGATTGAGTCCGCGGTTTCCGTTACGTGCCAGCTTGAGAGTGCAGCAGGCCGCCCGCGGAAGTTGAAAGTGGCCATACAGCGTCGGATCCCAATGGAAATCGTAATGGATCACTTCGCCGACGAGAAACGTATTCGAGGTCCCATCGGTGATGTCCCGCAGGCGGCGGGCGGAGTCGCGGCCGAGAATGCCATTGGTCAGCATCTCGTTCATCGCAGTGGCCGGGGCCTCAAAACTATTGCCGAACGAGCCCCCGTTTCCGCAGTAGTTGGACGTGGCGAATCGCTCGGGAAGGAAGGTGTTCACCGTCGGCGGCAGAAGCGACTTGCGGGTGGCGTCGGACGGGCACTGAAAGAGCGCGATGGGCGTCGCGAGCAGATGCGCATGATGCGGGTTGCGCATGGCCAGCGAGAAATTGAAGCCGTTGAACAGCGGCGCCTGGTCGACGTAGGGGAGCAGCGACGCGGTCCATCCCCAGCCGTCGGAGAGATGCGCCGAGGCCGTGCAGGGGGTGCCGGGGAGGCAGTAATACTGACCGGAGGGAAAAATGCCGGAGTTATCGTGGTAGTTGTGCAGGGCCAGCGCGATCTGCTTGATGTTGCTCTTGCACTGCGTGCGCCGAGCGGCCTCGCGGGCCTGTTGCACGGCGGGGAGCAACAACGCGACAAGTATCGCGATGATGCTGACGACGACGAGCAACTCGATGAGCGAGAAGCCGCACCGAAAAGTCGAGTGCCGCATGATGTCTCCGGCCCAGCTCCCGCGGAATGCATGCACCTCCAACGCATTGAATGAGGTCAGTTTAGTGGATGCCGGAAGAGCGACAACCGCAGTGGGGTCGGGAGATTTCTGGCGACAGTATCAGGGTGCGGACTAACTCTTCAGAAGCCACGAAACGCTAAGTGGCTGGGCGACGGTTTCTCCCCGCGTCAAACCGTATGGCGCCGGCTTGCGACTCGCCCGAGGCCATAGTCACCTTCCCGCAGACAGTCGATCGGACTCCGGGCACGGCCGGTCTGTCGAGATTCCCGGTCCGCCGGAGAGCCACCCTCACGGCACAGCTCCGGCAAGTCGGCGCGCAGCTCCCATGGGCGCTTCAATCGCGGAAATCGATGTCGACGGTGTTGAGACCCGGCTTCAGAGTGATTGTCTTTCCGCTGGTCGCGGGGTTCTGGAACTTCGTGGGAACATCGAACTTCTCGCGGACGGGAGCCGGAGTCCCCGGCTTCCGCTGCTCGGGAATGGGGGGGCTGACATAGACGCTGTAATCCCCCGTCTCCAGTGAGTCGGAGATGGTGAACTTGCCGTCCTGAATGACTCCGAGCGCCCCGACCCCTTGCTTCGACAGGACGTTCAGGTTGCCGCTCGAAATCAGGGTGCCGGCGTGCGAGACCGTCCCGGACAGAGTCCCCGACGGTTTCTTTGTTTCTCCGCAACCGGCAGCCAGCAGAGCCAGAACCAGCGCAGCGGTCAGTGGCCGCCAGCAAAGGAAGTGACCGCCAGGAGTCGCCGCAGGGGCGGATGGTCCGGGAGGACGCGACAACTGAGGAGCCGCCTCACGGAACATCGGACACCACCTGACCGTCGTTGCGGACGCAGATCTTCTGGAACGTCTGGAAGTTGATGTTGTCGCTAATGAAATGGACCGAGCCATCGGTGTAGAGGGCCGTGATGCCGCCGACATGCTCCGAATTCAGAATCGAGTTCCCCATGTAGGTCGCATTCGCCCCCGCCGGAGCCGACTTTGAGTTGTTTGCATAGGCCACGCACGTCAGCCCCATGCCCCACAGGTCGGGGGTGTTTGAACTGGTCATCTCTTCGACCTTGTAGGTGGAAGTGACGCCGCCCCACGGCGTGTAATAACCGTTCCGCAGATCCTGCGTTCCCACGCGGCCCGACTGCTCGCCGACGATCATCGTATTCGATGTCCCGTCCGAGCACTCCGCAATACGCGTGGTCCGGTTCGCGACCAGCAGTCCGGTTCCCGACCACCATCCGCCGTAGTTCGACGGGAAGGTTGCTCCCGTCGCCCCATTCGGATCGGGGTAGGCGCCCATGATTCCCTGGTAGGACGAAACCTGGTGGTTGTAGTTGGTCCACCACGTCACCCAGGCGTCCGGCTGGGTGTCCTGCGCGGTCGCCGACGCGCACCGGAAGACCGGCAGCACGAGATTCCGCAATTCCACCGGGTTGTAAACGTCGTTCACGTTCAGCTTGTTGTAGACCGTAGCCTGATCCAGATACGGAAAGAGTTCCACCTTCCAGTTCGCATAGGACACCGAGTTGCCGCGCTGCCCCATGGGGAAGGTCTTGTAGGTGCTCTCGAAGTTATGGAGCGCCAGGCCGATCTGCTTCATGCTGTTGCGGCACTGCGTCCGACGAGCGGCCTCCCGCGCCTGCTGAACGGCCGGCAGGAGCAGCGCGATCAGGATCGCAATGATGGCGATCACGACAAGCAGTTCGATCAGCGTGAAAGCCATCCGCCGCCGTTGTCTGAAGGACCCTCGTGCCGGCCGAGACTGAAACGGGCACTTGTTCACATGTTCCCCAAAGAATGAGATAAGACACTGGGATAAATACTGATCATCACTCTTACACAAACTGTTCGCCGATCAAGAGAGATCGGGCGAAGTCCGCAAAGAATGCGCGCAAAACCTCGCGCCGAAGTACGTTTCGGACCCCATGGCTGGTCGAGTAACGCCCGCCGTTACCGGTTAGACCAAACAACGTGCCCCGACAATCGACACCGCCGCGCTGTCAGGGCGCATGCGGGTCCTGTCCACTCCCGCGTCGTCGTCGTCGCGCAATCCCCAGGCCCGTGGTGCGGCAAGTTCAGTATTGCCACGAAGGTCTACGTCGACCGCATTTTCCCGAATGCCCAGCGTTCGACGATCAAAGACTCTCACCAAGGGACAAAAAGGGGCCACCGGACGAAACGGGAGTCAGGGGGACGGGCTGGTCGACTCCTCTCGCACGGGAATGCTGATGACCAGCCCCGCATATCGTGGCGTGGTCGGGGGTGGGCCGAAGGTCGTCGCCGCATGGCAGCTGATGCAGCTTCCCCCCAATACAATCGACCCCGCCCTGCGGTACGATCCGTTGTCAACCCGGTCGAACGAATCCTTGCCGGCCGAGATCGCCCGGGATGCCAGCCGTTCGAACTCGTCCTGCGGCTCATTGTCGAGGCTCATCGCCTTCGTGTTCGCCGAGATCCACCGCACATCGATGTGCGATTCACGTCCCAGGTCGGAGAAGATCTCCTGCATCGCCCGGGCGGGGACGGGGTTCCGCTCCTTCTCGCGGTGAAAGTAGTTGCGGTGCAGGGCGTGGAGCGTCGACTCGAAAATGGCATGCAACTGGGCCGCCTTGTCGCGAGCCGCCTCGAGCGTGACCCGGTCCTTCGAATCGGCCGGGACATTGGCGTCCGCTCTCTTGCGGGGTCGCGGCTTTTTCTCCCCCGCGGGTGGCTGGGCCTGCGACACATAGGAACCCAGGACGACAGCGCCGACCAACGGGGCAATGACGGTAACAAGCAGGAAACGCCGCATCATCGGCTCCAGAAGGAAGTCGCCACAATCACAGGTCATTCGAGCGTAGGGATCCAGACGAGCCGGAGCAACCCGATGGCTCCGGTCACGCGCAACGGGCGTAGGAGCGGATTTCTGCATTGCCTGTCGTGGTGGACTTGTGAGACGCGGCGAGCATCACTACGCCTTCGGCGTACAGAGCACTTGTGTTCCCCGTCGTGTCTCAAAGCTGAAACTGGGCAATTCCTGCAACTAAAACTTACTACGCCCCGCTCAACAGAGAGCGGCGCCCCCGCTCCGTATGCGGCCTCGGATCTCGTGAAACAGGGAGAATTCCGGTAGGAGGGTCTTTCCCAGGGGCATCCGGAGTGGCACAATGCAGATGTCAGTGGAACTGTGGCGTTGATGCGGCGATTGTCGCATGACGATCGCCGATGTTCTTCGCCGGACGCCTTGCCAGGGCGGACCGCGTGATACCCACCGTGCAAGCGGCGCCGGCTTGTTCTGACGGTGACCCTGACCCGGCTACCCGCCGGGCCGAAAGGCCGTCAACCGGCTTTCGATGCTCTCGGGTCTGGAAAGCCAGGCCCCCGGTCGTCCGATGTGCGCCCCCACTACGGCTGCCAGTGTGTTGTGCGGCTCCGTTGCGCGATGCCTGGCCGCGGCGTGCGTGGTTCTCCTCCGACCGCGAAATGGGCAAGCGACGTGTCGTCGTAGCGGCTGTTGGTGCGCTTGCGAACGAGCGTGGGCAAGGTCATCGCACCACTCTGCGTGAATTCACGCCAGGGGACTGGCGTGCCACTCTGTGGCTTCCCGCCGGGCCTGGGGCGCCACAGTGTGGCACGCGACTCCGTCGCGTGAATCGATGCGATCGGGTTCACCAACGCCGGTCATCGCGCCGCCATTCCGAAATGTCTTTCCGTGTCCGGCCCGGAGCCGTGCGCTGCGGCCCCGAGCCGGCGTTGTCGAGTTTCACCTTCGGCCCGTGTCCTGTGGAGCGACGGCCGCCTGCGGGCGCCGTCATGGGACGCGGTCCGGCGGGCCTTCTGTGACCAGGAGTCGATGATCGATGTCCACCGCGGAACTACTCAGCACTGAGGTCTCCGTCGACGCACACGCCAACGACAAGCCGGTGGAGACGGTCGACACCGTCGTCATCCGCTTCTGTGGCGACAGCGGCGACGGCATGCAGCTCGCCGGAACGCAGTTCACCAACGTCTCGGCCATCTTCGGGAACGATGTGAGCACGCTGCCGGACTTTCCCGCCGAGATCCGGGCGCCGGCCGGCTCGCCGTTCGGCGTGAGCGGCTTCCAGGTCAGCTTCTCCGATCACGATATCTTCACGCCGGGCGACGTCGTCGACACGCTGGTCGCCATGAACCCCGCGGCCCTTAAGACTAACCTGGGCGACCTCAAGCGGGGCGGCACGCTGATCGTCAACTCCGATGCGTTCGACAAGAGCAACCTGTCGAAGGCCGGCTTCGCGACGAACCCGCTCGAGGACGAGAACTATCTCAAGGGGTATCACGTCCACAAGGTGCCGATGACGCGGCTCAACCGCGATGCGGTGGAAGGGCTCGGGCTGTCGCAGCGCGAGGCCGATCGCTGCCGCAACTTCTTCGCCCTCGGCCTCGTCTTCTGGCTCTACGAGCGGGATGCCACGCCGACGATCGACTGGCTCAAGTCGAAGTTCGCCAAGAGCCCGACCATCGCCGAGGCGAACATCCGCGCGATCAAGGGGGGCCAGAATTACGGCCACTCGACCGAAGCCTTCACGGTCCATTACCGCGTCGCCCCGGCCAAGCTGCCGCCGGGCGAATACCGGAAGATCACCGGCAACGAAGCGGTCGCCCTCGGTCTGGCGACGGTCGCGAAGCTCGCGGGAAAGACGCTCCTTTATTCCGGCTACCCCATTACGCCGGCGAGCGACATCCTGCACGAGCTGTCGAATCTCAAGCACTTCGGCGTGCGGACGTTCCAGGCGGAAGATGAAATCGCCGCCATGGCCGCCACGTGCGGCGCAGCGTTCGCTGGAGAGCTCGCCGTCACCGCCAGCTCGGGCCCCGGCATCTGCCTCAAAGGCGAGGCGATGGGCCTGGGCATGATCACCGAGCTGCCGATGGTCATCATCGACGTCCAGCGCGGCGGCCCCAGCACCGGCCTGCCGACGAAGACCGAGCAGTCCGACCTGCTGCTGGCGATGTTCGGACGCAACGGCGAATCGCCGCTGCCGATCGTCGCGGCCGCCACGCCGGGCGACTGCTTCACCATGATTCAGGAGGCCTTCCGGATCGCGGTCGAATTTATGGTCCCCGTCATCTTCCTCTCGGACGGCTATATCGCGAACGGGGCCGAACCATGGCGGATTCCGAAGCTCTCCGAACTGAAGCCGATCAACGTCCAGCATTGTGATAAACCGAACGGTCCGGAGGGGGAGTATCTGCCTTACCTGCGGAACGAACGTCTGGCGCGGCCCTGGGCCGTCCCCGGAACACCAGGTCTCGAGCACCGCATCGGCGGGCTTGAAAAGTCGGACATCACCGGCCACGTCGATTACGCCCCCCCCAACCACGAGCACATGACGTTCACGCGGGCGCGGAAAGTGGCGGGAATCGCCGATTTCATCCCCCCGCAGGAAGTCGAAGGCCCCGAAACGGGAGACCTGCTCGTCATCAGTTGGGGAGGGACTTACGGGACGGTCCGGACCGCTGTCCGCGAGATGGGGACCAAAGGGCACGCCGTGGCTCATTGCCACTTGCGGTACATGAATCCCTTCCCGCGAAACCTGGGTGAGATTCTCAAGCGCTACAAGAAGGTCCTGGTGCCGGAGCTCAACAGGGGCCAGCTGCGGATGCTGATCCGGTCGCAGTTCCTCGTCGACGCGATCGGCTTCAACAAGATCAAGGGAAAGCCGTTCCTCGTCAGCGAACTGACCGACCGCATCGCCCGCGTCCTCTCAGGCGAAATCACGTCGGCCACCGAGCCCGCCTACACCCGCGCGACCTACACCCACGCCAAGGGGGAAGGCTGAACCATAGCAGAAGGCATTTTTTCACCACGGAGTCACGGAGACACGGAGAGAAGCAAGAGACCCTGAGGGGCCGAACTCTCGTCACCTGACCCGGACTCAATCGCGTGGATTTGGGGAACAAGCAGACGTCACATCCCGCGAGTGAATGGGTCAGACGAGATCGAAGCCAGAAATGCGATTCTTTGCCTTTCTCAGTGACTCCGTGTCTCCGTGGTGAAACTTGCCTTGCCTTATGAATATGCCTCAACCGCGTCGCGATTGCCGACGGGACTCGGAAACCCTCGAACTCTCCTCGACTCAACGTCGAATCACTCAGGAATCCCTGCCATGACTGTCGACCTGCCCGTCCTCACTCCCAAAGACTTCGCCAGCGACCAGGAGATTCGGTGGTGCCCGCGGTGCGGGGATTACTCGATCCTGGCCCAGATGAAGAAGGTTCTGCCGACGCTCGGCATTCCGCGCGAAAAGTTCATGTTCGTCTCGGGGATCGGCTGCTCCAGCCGCTTCCCGTATTACATGAGCACCTATGGCTTCCACAGCATCCACGGCCGCGCCCCGGCCGTCGCGACGGGAATCAAGCTGACGCGGCCCGACATGCAGGTGTGGGTCATCACGGGCGACGGCGACTCGCTGTCGATCGGCGGCAACCACCTCATGCACGCGATCCGCCGCAATCTCGACATCAAGATCGTGCTGTTCAACAACCAGATCTACGGACTGACCAAGGGGCAGTACTCACCGACGAGCCCCCTCGGCGCCCGCACCAAGAGCACGCCGTACGGCTCGGTCGACAATCCGCTCACCCCGGTGTGCGTGGCGATCGGCTCCGAAGCGACGTTCGTCGCCCGCTCGGTCGACGTCGACATCAACCACCTCACGATGGTCCTCGAACGCGCCGCCCGCCATAAGGGGACCGCCTTCGTCGAGGTCTACCAGGATTGCAACGTCTTCAACAACGGCGCGTTCGCGTACGTCTCGAAGAAGGACACCAAGGACGAAAGCGCCATCTACCTCGAGCACGGCAAGCCGCTGATCTTCGGCAAGAACCGCGACAAGGGGATCCGCGTCAACGAAGGAAACCGTCCCGAGATCGTCCCGCTCGGCGGCGACATCAAGGAAGACGATCTCCTGTTCCACGACGAGCGGGCGACCGAGCCGAGCCTCGCGTTCCTGCTGGCCCGGATGCGTCACCCCGAGTTCCCCGAGCCGATGGGAGTCTTCCGCGCCGTCGACCGCCCGACGTATGATGAAGCGGTCAATCGCCAGATGCTCGATCAGTTGGAAACGAAAGGCCCCGGCGACCTCGACAAGCTGTTCCACGCCGGAGACACATGGACGGTGACCTAATGGTCGTCTTTGCTCCGCGATAGAACGCGCAGCACCCCGGCTGCGGCCTTGAGCAGCCGGGGTGCCGAAGCAAGCGACGCCCGGAATCTCCAAGCATCAAGTTCCCCTCCTTCATTTTCCGCTCGCTGATTGATTCGGCACCCAGGGTGCCCAAAGCTGCACACTGGGTGCTGTCCGCGCGCGATCGCACGAGCGCGCCTCACAACAAACCCGCACGATGAACGTCCTGATCGTCGGACAACTCGACCGGAAAGAATTCCTTCCGCTTCCCGAGCGAATCACCGCACTGGCGAGCGAGCCGGTCGAGATCCGCACCGGAAACGACTTCGTCCTGCTGCACGGCGGCGGATGGAACCCCGACGTCATCGTCGTCGCGTTGAGCCATCCGGACGAGCACTCGGAAGACCACGCCATCGCCGCCCTCGCGGCAGCCCCTCTCGCCCGCTGGATCGTCCTGCTCGGGGAATGGTGCGCCTCGGCCCTGCGGACCGGCCTTCCCTGGCCGCACCCCCTGTGCGTATTCGAGGACGAATTCGACCGGCGGTTCGAGACCGAGCGAGAAGTGCTGCGCGGCCGCCACGATCCCCTGCCGTGGACCGCGTCCCGCGAAGAAACAGTCGCCTTTGACCTCGGCTGAGTCACCGTTCTTTCTGAACGGGAACAGCACTCTCCGCGGGAGAGGGTTCATGAAGCTCTCGATCGCGGAGCCCGTGGCCCCCTTCCGTCTGAGCCCAGATCGCCACTCCCGTCATCGCCACTCCGACAATCGCGAAGCACCACCAGTATCGTGCGCAGCGACTCATGGCCCACCGCACGCGCCGGGCAACAGCCAGTCCGGCCAGCAGCCCATACGAGACAGACAGCAGGCTGACTTCCGCGAACGTCATTTCGGCCAGGAACCCTCGCTCCCAGGCGATTGATGCCATCGGCTTCGTCACCCAGATGGTGGGAAGAAACAAGGCCTTCTCCAGGAACGACAGGAGCTGCAGAAGACCCGAACGGTGGCGATAGATCCTGGCGACGTCGGAACCGTTCACGGCCAGGAGCCAATAGAGCAGGAAATACATTGCGATCGCCACGATCACGCCGACGACAATCGGTCCCGGACGTATGCCGGAAGATTCTTTCGTGGCGACGTCCTCCGGGACTTCTGCTTCCGACTTGATTGGGTCCATATCGAAGATTTCCTTCGGAGAGGTCGGGACGCGCCGGTTCACAGGCCGTTCCCCTTCGCTACCACTGAGGAGCACAACGTAACGCGACTCCCGACCAACTGCACCATTCCTTTCCATCGACGGCATTCCCGCCGGATGTCGCACTCTACGAACGGAAGTTCTCCCCCGGTACAGTGGGGCGACGTTCGTCCGTGAATATCACGCAACCTCTGGAGTGACCTCATGCGAATTGCGTTGTTCCTCGGCGCCGCACTCTGTGCCGCACCGGCCCTCGCCGATCTCCCCGCCCCTTCCGGCGACACCATCGTCGACCCGAAGGCGAAGCTCGAGAAGCTCTTCACCCGCACCGCGAAGATCTCCGGCGGCCTGACCGAAGGCCCCGCCGTCGGGCCGGACGGCTGCATCTACTTCTCCGACATCCCCATGGGCAAAGACGCGGGGATGATCCTGAAGTTCGATCCGAAGACGAAAGAGACGACCGTCTTCACCGACGACAGCTTCAAGTCGAACGGACTCATCTTCGATCACGACGGCCATCTGCTGGCGTGCGAAGGAGCCGACTACGGCAACCGCGCCATCGGCCGCTGGAACGTCAAGACGAAGGCTCACACGATCGTCGCCGACAAGTACAAGGGGAAAAAGTTCAACGCCCCGAACGACATCGCCCTCGACAGCAAGGGGCGGATCTACTTCAGCGATCCGAAGTACGTCGGCCCAGAGCCCCGCGAGCAGGAGTACCGCTCGGTCTATCGCGTCGACAAGGACGGAACAGTCGTGGAAGTGACGCACGACGTCGCGAAGCCCAACGGCATCGAGTTGAGCCCCGATGAAAAGACCCTCTACGTCGCCGACCACGACAACGGAACCGACCGCATCGATCCCACCGCCCCCGCCCCGAAAAAGGGCCCGATGAAGATCTACGCCTTCCCGCTCGGGGCCGACGGGCTCGTCAGCGGTCCGAAGAAGGAAATCTACGACTATGGCGATCAGGCCGGCTGCGACGGCATGACGGTCGACACCGCCGGAAATATCTACCTTACCAGTCGCGGCGAGAAGCGCCCCGGCGTCATCGTGATCACGCCGGCCGGCAAAGAGCTGGCCTTTATCCCGACGGGTGCGCCCGATCAGAAGGGGAACGTCGTCGGCCTGCCCAGCAACGTCGAGTTCGGGCTCGGCGACGAAGCGAACGTCCTCTACATCACCGTCGACCTCAGCCTGTACCGCATCCCGCTGAAGACGAAGGGCTACCACGTGCAGTACAAGGGGAAGTAGTCAGGAGGCAGCAGTCAGGAGACAGGAGTAGAGACCTGTAGATCACCGAGAAGCCGCGCCGCGTGGTCCCACGCTTGCGGGTTCGCAAGGTCTTCTCTACCGGCTTCTCTCTCCGCACAATCCGCACCTCTGATGCAACGCTCGGCCGGTGGTCGCCCGTGTGGGTCGGCCGCCGGCCTTTTTCGTTCAGCGTGCTCGCTCCACGGTCGATCCTCAATTAGGCGGGAGGTCATTTGCTCGAATCCTTCCCAAGGAGTGTGCCATGCGTCCCTATCGCCCCGACGACGACATGGAAGTCCTCGATGCCGCGGAGATTGATGCGGCCCTGGAAGCGGCCCTGTCCACCCCCCTCGACGCCCTGCTGACCAACGAGGAGTTTACGGAGAAGCTCGAAACTTCGGACACGAACGATCTGACGGCAGAGGAACTCGACCACATCCGGATCGTCGCGGAGAAAGATCAGGCTTCGCTCGACAATGCAGACGCAGACGATCTCGAGGCCTTGATCCTCGAGTTCGAACGCCGGAAGTACCCGAAGGCTGCCTGATCTATTAGGTCTCGCCGCCGAGCTTCATCTTGTGGCCCACCTGCGCGAGCAGCGCCAGCTGCCCGCCGTAGGTGGCCCGCAGGTTGTCCGGCGTGAAGACGTCGCTCGTCGGCCCCGCCGCGACCAGCCGCATGTTGAGCAGCAGCACGTGGTCGAAATACTCGGGCACCGTCTGCAGATCGTGGTGGACCACAAGCGCCGTCTTGCCGGACTTCCGCAGGTCCCACAGCACGCTGACAATCGCCCGTTCGGTCGAGGCGTCGACTCCCGCAAACGGCTCATCCATCAGATACAGGTCGGCATCCTGGGCCAGGGCCCGCGCCAGAAAGACGCGCTGCTGCTGCCCTCCCGAAAGCTGGCTGATCTGCCGCTGCGCGTAGTCGGCCATGCCGACGCGCTCGAGCGCTTCGAGCGCCTTCACCTTCCACTTTTTCGTGACAGGCAGAAACCAGCCGATGCGGCGGTAGAGACCCATCGCGACCACCTGCAGGGCGCTGACGGGAAAGTCCCAGTCGACGCTGCTCCGCTGCGGGACATACGCCACCCGCTCGCGGACTTTGCGGTACGGCTGCCCGAAGAAGTGAACCTGCCCGGACGCCCGCGGGACCAGTTCGAGCACGGCCTTGATCAGCGTGCTCTTCCCCGCCCCGTTCGGGCCGACGACCGCCACCAGCTTCCCGAACGGAGCGTCGTAATCGACGTCCCAGAGGACCGGGCGACGATGGTAGGCGACCGTCATGTCGTGAATCGACAGCGGCGCCTGGGGATGCTCCGCGCCGGTGGCGACCGGTTGCGGTGCAGGAGGAACGGGAGGTGAAGGCATGAACGACCGGGTTCCGAATGATTTCATCGCGTGGTGCGACCATAACGTCGTCCCGCGATCCGCGACCCATTGTGGCACGCGAGTCCCTCGCGTGAAACCGCACGGTGGTCTTGAAAAGCCTGCGAAGCGACCCGGCTTCATGTTCCGAACTCATGCGAACCGGTGAGAATTGGACGACAATTCGAACGGCTCGACCGTTTCACGCGAGAGACTCGCGTGCCACATTACCGCAGCCGAATCATGCGGCCGGCGGTCATCAGGTCAGGCCAGAAGCCCACCTCAGTCCCCGCAAGAAGCGCCGTCCCGACGGCCGCTTCCTCTTCATGCTCCGACAGGACGACCGGAAGTCGAAACGTGTCCGAGAGCACACGAACCAGCAGCGGATTCTTCCGCAGCCCGTTCCCCGACCCGATGATCCGCGCCATCGACGCCGGCCGCGCATCCCCCGCATGGTCGGCGAACCACTTCATTCCCCCCGCAATCCCCTGCAGCACCGCCCGTGCGACGTTGCCCGGAGTGAAATTCTCGTTCGTCACACCGCGAAAGCTTCCGCGAAGAGTCGGCTGCCGGCGCGTCCCCCGGAAGACCGGTTCACACGTCAGCCCGTCGCAATCGTCGGGTGCCGCCCCCGCGAGCCGATTGAGAGTCTCATAGACGTCATCACCGGATGCGTCGTGACCGAAAGCCGCAAGCCACGACTGCACGGCACGGCGAACCCACGCATAGGCATCGCCGCCGGCGAGCCCCGCCCCGACAAGCATGAAGCGATCCTGCGGGAGCGGGCGGGTATCCATTCCATCGACGCGGCGAAACGCCGGGATTGACCAGTTGATCTGCCCGCCCGTTCCGACGTTGATCTGGAAGGCGGCTTCACCCGCGGGAACGCTTCCCAGCACCGCCGCCTGGTTGTCGCCGATCGCGTTGGCAACCGGCAGTCCCGCAGGGAGGCCCGTCTCGGCGGCAACTTCCGGCGAGACCACGCCAATCGGCGACCCGCTGCGGCGCACCTCAGGGAACCAGTCCCGATTCAATCGCGTCGCCCCAAGTATCGACGAACTCCATTCGTCGGCCGCCAGATCGTAGACCCCGGTCGATGCCGCGTTCGTGCGGTCGATCACCGGATCGACATCGGCCAGTTCCGCCGCGATCCAGTCGGCAATGAGCGTCGCGCGGTGCGTGCCGCCGGGAATGGCTCCCATCGACTGCAACGCGAACAGCGTGACCGCCAGATATCCCGGCGACGGAGTGCAGCCCGTCCGGGCGACATCCGAAGGGACGCACCGCGCCCGGAACTCCTCGAGGATCGATCGCGAAGGATCCCCCGGAAACGGCTCGGTCGCGCGGCGATCCTGCCAGGTGATGAGCGGCGTCAGCGGACGCCGCTGTCGATCGACCAGCAGCCCTCCGTGCATCTGCCCCGTGATCCCCAGGCACATCGGATTGCCGGGGGCGGCTGCCGCCAGTTCCCTGAGAATCCCGAAAGCCGCGGACCTCAAGACAGCAGGATCCTGCTCGGCGCGGCCGGCGGCCAAACCAGTACGATGGGCAGGATTCGGACGGTTCAACCGCGCCACAACCCGCCCATCGCGCGAGACCGCCACGGCCGAAATGGAAGTCGTTCCGAGATCGAGAGCGAGCGCGAGCGACATAGTGATCGAAGGGAGAACGCAGCGAATCGGGGCCGACTTCGCGCTATTCTGCCACAAGTTCGACAGGCGTCTCCACCGTCACGGGAAAGCCGCGCTCGTCCTGGATCACCGCTCGCAACATGAGCGGCGCATTGAACGGACCCAGATCCTTGTCAGCGAACCGAAGCGTGACCGAACCCGACTTCGCATCGGCCGCAATCGTCTGCGGTCCGGTCGTCAGTCCCTGCATGTGTTCAGGAACGATGAGCGCCACTGTCACCGGTCCGGAGAGTCCGACGCCGCGATTGATGTCGACCGGAACCTTCATCTCGGCCCCGGGCTGCACCCGCAACGACTTCATCATCGTCGAAACGCTGAGCCGTGCCGGATCGACCAGCGTGATGATCTGGTCGTTCTGCTGCTCCGAGGTGTAGCTCACCTTGTGCTTCGATCCGTCCGCGTCGGTCACCATGCCGACCGCCATCAGGCACGACCGGCTGGTGCGGCCGATCTCCATAAAGGCCGGCATCGAAACCGCATACTCGAACTCATTGGCCTCGGGCGGAACCGTGACGACCGGGCCGCTCACACCTTGCAGGTGGCGGTTCTGTCGATCGGCCAGGCTGACTTCAATCGGACCGTCGAAGCCATTGCGCTGAAGCGGATAGCGGCGGGTGTAGACGCTGCCGCGCGGGAAGAACTTGGTCTCAAAGATCCCGGCGAACTTGAACGGCGTCGGCATTCCGACCGCCAGGAACATCTGCTCGGACGGGAGAATGCCCGGCGTCCAGTTGACGTTCTGAGGATTCGGATTCAGCCCGGGCAGGATCTGAGCCGTTCGAACCAACTCCTTGTCAGCCAGCTTCGCCTTGCCGCGAATCGTCACCGCGACCGTCTGGATCTTCGTCCGGTCTTCCGGCTTCAGCGTGACCTGCGCCGTCGGCTGCCCCTTGCCGATCTTGTTGTTCGTCACGACGACCCCCTCGGGAAGGCCCACGAACTCCAGTTCGATCTCTTCGGCGAAACCGCCGACCCGCTCGACGTTGACTTTAAGATTGGCCTGCTTGCCGCGTTCGATCGTCAGCGTGTCATTCGGGACCGAGAGACGGAAGTCGGGTTGCGGGGCGAGAGCCATCCGCAGTCGATAGGCGAACTGCGGCCCGCCCCGCGACGTGAGGCGATCTTCGACCTTCAGCGTGAACTCGCCGTCCGCCGGGGCCGTCCAGAGAATCCGAGAGTCGGTCTGCACCCCGGCAAAATCATCGTTGCTCGTCACGGGCTTGCCGGTCGAATCGAGCAGCGTGAGCACCGAGTCGAGCGGCGAGCCGAGACGGGCCGCCCGCAGGTCGAACTCGTAAGCGGTCCCCTTCGTCGCGTTGAACGTCCAGAGATCCGTCTCGCCTGGCTGAAGGATGCGGCCGTTCGCCACGCATGGAACGGCAGCGCGATTCGAACCGGAAGCCGCCGCAGGCTCGAGGATCTCCGGCAGAATATCCACATCGAGCGCGACGGGATTCGACCGGGCGGCCCCGAACGGAATCGTCGTTTCGAGAACCTTCGCGGCGGTTTCCGCAGGAAGCGCCAGCGTCACCACAGCGGTTCGCTCGCGTATGTCGCCAAGGTTTGCCCCCTGCGTCTCCAAAGCGAGGTTCGTGCCGGCCTGTCCTCCGAGCGGATAAACTGCATCGATCCACGGACGGTTCGTCAGCGTGAGGCGATAGACGTAGTGCTGAAGGCCGCCAAACTTCTCGTCGTAGATGTGGACGGCGTAGGTTCCATCGGTGCGCGCAGTGAAATGAATGAGCGAGTCGGCATTGAGGACATCGCTCGACTCGGCCAGGATGCGATTCCCCGCATCGCGGATCTCCAGCCGCGGGTCAAGTCCCGAGCCGATCCGGGCGGCGTTGACCTCGCAGGTGACCGTTTCGCCCGCCTTGGCGGCGAACGTCCAGATGTCGACGTCTTCGCGCGGGAAGATGCGTCCGTTGATCGTCAGCGGGAGCGTCACCGCGGTCGGGATCGGCTTCCCGTCGATCTCCTTTTCGACAATCTCCGGAAGGTCGCCGACGACGAACGCCATCCCGGGGGTCACCCCCTGCGAGGTCGTGACGCGCCAGGTGCGGGGACCATTCGCCGCATCGGCCGCGATGACCACCTGGCCGGCGTAGTCCTTCGGGTAATCCTCTTTGGCCTGCGATGCGGGCTGCGGGATGACGGGGCCTTCGAACCACAGCGTCTTTGTGCGTTCGATGCGATCGACGGCCTGCACACCCGGGCCGTCCATGCGGAAGGGGCAGCCTTCATGCAGGTAGTGCCCGCCCACGCGGAAAGGAACCGTCGTGCCGCGCTGACCGCCGGCCGGGAAGATGTAAGAGACCGACGGGGTATCAGCGCGGAGTGTGCTGACACTGAGCAACAATGTCAGGATCGAAAGGCTGAAGGTCAGTCGCATAGGACAGTCGCAATTCATGGGAGACGGGGCAGTCCGTGACCCGAAATAGATACAAGCTGGATGGTCAGTACGGGATGCCTTCGACGGCAGATCATGCGGAATCCCGAACAAACTGACCGCCAAGGAGTCTGGCAAGTTCCTCTGCGATTCTCGTGACGACCTCAGCCGATCCTTCGTGCGATTGAACGATGAGGAGTTCCGAACCATCCGTCGCCAGAGAGATGGAACCAATTTCTGTGCCGCCAGAATGAACGATGGCCGTCGATGCCGGCGCTTTGAGTTCGCAAGCCTCGCGCGTGAATGGGTTGATCCCTTTGCGCGGCGGAACGTGCTTCAGTAGAGCATGTTCGTCGATCAGCGCCAGCCACTTCGCCACATCAATGCCGACCGAGTCGAACAGGCCCTTGATCTGACCGAGAGCCACCATGACTAAATGCCAAGTGGGAGAAGTTGACTCGAGTTGACGTCGGATTGCAGACGTTCTGCGGGAGCGCTCAAAGAACGCCCTGAATGACCTTGCCGTGGTTCGAAATCGGCACGGGGCGGCCTTCCGGAGTGTAGAACTCGTGGGCGGGATCAATTCCGAGGCAATGGAACATCGTCGCGGCGAGATCCTCAGGACCGACGGGGTCGGTCGCGGGGCGTTCCCCTTTGTCGTTCGACGCCCCGACGACGCGACCGCCAACCACTCCGCCCCCCGCCAGCAGGATCGTGTTGAGCGGTCCCCAGTGATCGCGCCCCGCATCCTTGTTGACGCGCGGCGTGCGGCCGAACTCGCCGAAGACGGCGACCAACGTGCGGCCCAGCAACCCGCGATCGGTCAGGTCGCGCAGGCAGGCCGTCAGGCCTGAGTCGAGGTGTGGAAGAAGATCCTTCTTCAGCACGCTGAAGTTGTCGTAGTGAGTGTCCCAGTTGGTGTGGTCGATCGTCACGCACCGCACGCCCGCCTCAACAAGGCGGCGGGCCATCAGCAGGGACTGGCCGAGCGAGTGCCGGCCGTACTCGTTGCGGAGTCCTTCCGACTCCTGCGAGATATCGAAGGCGGCTCGCGTCTCCTTCGACGTCATCAGGTCGAAAGCCTTCGTCTGGAAGGTGCTCAGAGCCTTCGCGTGACGGTTGGCCTGAATCTCCGTCCCTTTGCGGAAGCGGTCGACCTGGGCCATCAACCCCTTGCGGTCGCCGAGCCGGTTCGGATCGATTTCCAGAGGGGGCGTCAGGTCGGGGACGGTGAAGTCGGGAGCGTTCGGATCGGCTTCCACGACGAACGGAGCACACGATGACCCGAGATACGCCGGACCGCTCGAGGCATGCGCCTTCGGCACGCAGACGTAGGCGGGAACCGACCCGCGCGGACCGAGCTTCCTGGCAATGACCGAGCCGTAGGCCGGCCGGGTGTTGTTCGGTTTGAGGTTGGGGTTGAACAGCGGGCCGGGATGGTAGCCGGTCAGCATGTAGTGGTCGGCCGGGCCGTGCCCCGAGTCATGATGCGTGAAGTTGCGGATCAGGGAGAACTTGTCGGCGACCGTCGCGATCCGGGGGAGATGCTCGCAGACGTCCATCCCGGGGACGTTTGTATGGATCGGGTTGAATTCTCCGCGGAACTCCGGCGGCGCGTCCGGCTTCAGATCCAGCGTGTCGATCGTGCTGAGCCCTCCCTTAAGAAAGAGGACAATCAGCGAGATGTCGTCCTTCTTCGCCGAGGCGGTCGACTCGGCGGACGCCTGGCGTGCAAAGAAGTCGGACAGTCCGAACGGAGCGCCCAGGACGCCGGCAACACCGACTTTCAGCAGGTCGCGGCGAGCGACACCATCGCACGAGCGGAGCGGGGCAGACATGGTTCTCTCCAAGCGAGCCGATCGACGCATCAACACTTATTGTGGCAAAGTTCTTTCTTCTGTCCATCCTGACGGAAGAGTCGAACAATTTTTTTGTTCACGTCAGGGTTTACGGGACAGCGCCGATTCGATTCTCCCTTCCAGTTGTTGGTCCCCGCCCTGACGTTACGGATTGAGGATGGTACGGAACGTGCGTTCTGTTCATCTCTTGGTCGCTGCTCCCATCTCTTCACAAGCCATGTTGCCGAAAACCCCCGGCAGCGTTGCCGCGCGTTGCCTCCCCGCCACATCCCCGCTCACGCGCCAAGGCCGATGATTCGCTTCAAGTCGAATTGTGAATGGCGCTTCGCGCCCGCGCTTCGGAATGTTGACGGCGACGGCACTGATTTTGTTCTTCGGTCCGCGGGGCGCTGCGAACGTCGTGGGATTGCTGCGCCCCTCATGTGCAACGTCGGACCAGAACGACAGGGTCGCGCCCGGATTCCAGGCATTCCCAGAGCCTGGCTTCTCCCGCCCCGCCGTGGTCGATCGGACGTCTGCAACCGCACCGCATTCCAGCCGCCGCAACGTCTCCCCTGGCAGCGAAATGTCTAAGCCGCTCATCGCCGTTCTGAGCCGGAACGAACGCCTCATCACCGATCTCCCCGTCCTCCGCGGCCATCGCTTCCGCTTCTGCGAATGCGACAGCCTCGCCGAGACGCGGGACTTCGTCGCCCGAAACACCGTCGCCGCCCTCATCGCCGACCTCAACCCGATGCTCGAAGGGGGCCACGCCGAGGACCGCCTGCTCGGCGAACTCTGCGACCGCAGCCCGCACCTCCGCGTCATCCTCATCACGGCCGAAAACTGTCCCGAACCGATCGAGCGGCGGGCGGTTTGCACCGGCTTCAAACATCTCCGCGGCGCAGTCAGCGGCGAACGTCTCGCGAACGTCCTCGATGAACTCTTTCCCGAAGCCGTCGCCGAACCCGCTCCGGAACTGAGCCTGCCCACCCCCTTCGACGAACCCGAACCCGAGCCGGAAACCGTTCTCGCCGGCATGACCCGGCAGTTCGAGACCAACACTCCCCGTATGAAGCGGATGCTGGCCGACCTCGAGGTCGCCGCACGGCACAACGTCACCATTCTGCTCATCGGCGAAACCGGGGCCGGCAAGACGTTCCTCGCCCGATTGATTCACGAAGTCTCGCCCCGACGGAACGATCCGTTCCTCAACGTCGCGTGCGGGGCGCTGACGGCCGAACTCATCGAGAGCGAGCTTTTCGGCCACGTCAAAGGGGCCTTCACCAGCGCTCATGCCGATAAGGACGGGAAGTTCTTCGCGGCGGGACGCGGAACGGTGCTCCTCGACGAAATCGACGTTCTCAGTCCCGAGCAGCAGGTGAAGCTGCTGCGGGTGATCGAGACGGGCGAGTTCGAAGCGGTCGGCTCGAACAAGACGATGAAGAGCCAGGCGCGGCTGGTTGTTGCGAGCAACCTCGACCTTCAGCCGCTGGTGGAGCAGGGGCAGTTCCGCCCCGACCTCTACTATCGTCTCAACATGCTGAAGTTCGACGTGCTGCCCCTTCGCGAGCGCAAGCCCGATATCATCCCGCTGGCCCGCAAGTTCATCACGCAGCTCGCCCAGAAGCATGGCGTCGAGATCCGCCAAATCGAGCGGGACCTCTACGAAGCACTCCTGGCGTATCCCTGGCCGGGAAACGTCCGTGAACTCGAGAACGTCGTGCAGCGGGCGGTCATCTACTGCCGCGACGGACACCTCTCGGCCCGCAACCTTCCGCCGGAAATCGTCAGCGGCATCGCTGGCCCCACCAACGACCCGAGCGTCCGCCTCGGCGGGACCGATCCGCGAACGCTCAACCGCCAGATCGCCTTCACCGAGCGCGAAATCATCGAGCAGGCTCTCTTCAGCAACAACCAGAGCCGCACCAACACCGCCCGAGCCCTCGGCATCAGCCGCGTGACGCTCTACAACAAGATGAAAAAATACGGCATGCTCAGCGAGACATCGAGCGAGTGACGGCGACGACGTTCGAAGATTAACGCAAAGGCGCGAAGAGCGCTAAGACTTCGCCAGAAGAAAAGGGAGGAATCGCCGTCCGCTGTGGCGGTTGATCTCTTCCGAATGCAGATCGAATGCCCTGAAGCACGATCGGGAAGAGAGTTGAATGAGGAACCCAGGAAGGCAGGAAAAAGATATCGACTCGAAAGCCTGTGAATTGGGGCGTATCGAAAGTTCTGCTTCTTCCCGCATGTTCCCTGCCTTTTTCCTGATTTCCTGCGTTCCTTATTCACACCCCTTCTGACTGCCGATTTTATCGACCCGATTTCGTGGACCCGATTCCAGAATGCAGAGTTCTGCTTCTTGGCGTGTCTTCCTTGGCGTCCTTCGCGGCTTTGCGTCAGAGGCTTTCTCACCCCTCAGACTTCTTCGACTCCCGCCGCAACCGCTTCAGAAAGTCCGAAAGGTCCCGCGGAAGCGCCGCCTGGAACGACAGCGGTTTGTTCGTCACCGGATGCCGGAACGACAAGCCCCCGGCATGCAGCGCCAGCCGAGGAGCCCCGCTGCGGTCCGGCGCCGGCTTCACTCCCATCGGTCCGCGGTAATCGCGATCCCCGCACAGCGGATGTCCGCTCTCCGCAAGGTGAATGCGGATCTGGTGCGTGCGTCCCGTCTCCAGCCGGCATTCCACGACCGTCCAGTCCTGAACCCGCTCGACCGGCTTGATGTGCGTGACGGCCCGCTTGCCGACCGTTTCGTCGGTGACGCTGCCGCGCCGTCCGTCACCCCGATCGTCCGCGAGGAATGACTCGATCGTCTGCTGCGTCACGTCTCCCGCGACGATCGCCGTGTAGATCCGCTCGTAGGCATGGTCGCGGAACATCTGGGTTAACGCCTCTTCCGCGGGAATCGACCGCGCGAAGACCATCAGCCCGCTGGTGTCGCGATCGAGCCGGTGCACCGGACGGATGATCGGTTTCTGCGCGGCGCGTCGTTCCGCCGCCGGCCGGGGACGGCCGTGCGGGGCAGGCTTGTTCGATTTCGGCGGACCCGAGGCCGCCAGCTTGCGGGCAATGACAGTCGGCAGCAGATCAAGCAACGTCGGCAGGCGATCGCGGCGCCCGCTCGCCGAGACTTCATTGCCGTACCGCATCGTCGTCATGCCGGCCGGCTTCTCGACCACGGCCAGATGGTCGTCGAGGTATCGCACCACGATGTCGGCGATCGTCGGCGGCGCCGATTGCGGGTAGTCGAGGACCTTCACGACGTCCCCCTCCCGCAACTCGCAGCTGCCATCGGTGCAGATGTTGCCGTTCAGCATGACCCGCCGCGACCGCACGAGCGAAGCCGTCGGTCCTTCTCCCTTCATCCAGGCGCGGAGCCCGGCATCGAGACTGCGGCCGCCGAATTCTTCTCGAACGTGAATGGTGCGGGACATCAGCGGCGGGAGACGATCGGTGGAAGGAGCGGTACGGAGGGCGGTGCGACGCCGTCGAGAGTCGGACTGCGGATTCTAGCATGAGGCGGGACGTCGACGGAGTGTGCGACCGTTTGTGTCTCAATGGATGCGTTCCCTCTCTCGGTGAAGGAATTCTTGCTCGATGGGCAGTTCGAAAGACGAAAGACAGTGACTCACCACGGAGACACGGAGTCACGGAGAAGAGCAGAAGCCGTGGTGAGGGCTGGACCCGAGTCTGCGCGTACTCTGTGATCGCCAGAAGACTCTTCCGACCGGTCCGATGCCAGATTCTCCCCTTGCCTTTCTCCGTGTCTCCGTGTCTCCGTGGTGCAATAAATGCCTTTCGAACGTGCAACGACGCGATGCGGTCGGGATTCGCCGGAGGGAGCCAACTCCCGCACGCCGCGCGGACGTGGTATCCTCTCGACAGCGAAGACGTCGTGGCCGGTGGGGCGGGGGCGTCGTGCGAGGGGAGCGTTCGACCTCGAATACCTCGTTCGGTTCGACCACCTGAAGCCCAGAGACGTCGATATGCCCGTGCTCGGACGCGTGTTCCAGGTCGAAAACGCGGACAAGACGATGATCGTCCTCCCGCTCGGCCCGGCCATGAACTACCTCTACAAGGACGTTCACACCGAATCGAACGGCATCCTCGAAGAGTTCATGCAGAAGAAGTACGTCAACGTCCTCATCGACCTGAGCAAGGTCGACTACATCGATTCGATCATCATCGGAGCCATCATCCGGGTCCTTCAGAAAGCCAAGGCGGCCGGTGGGCACGCGATCTTCTGCCATGCGACGGAGAACATGCAGGAGATCCTCGAGTCGATCAAGATCGGCAAGCTCTGGCCGCTCTATGCGACGCGCGAGGAAGCGCTGGCGGCGCTGCAGGGATGAAAGCCGTGCGAACCCGCAAGCGATCATGGCAGGTCGCTCGATTCGACGCGACTTGTGAGGCCGCAGGGCGAGCCATCCACTCCAGGTAACATCGTTCATTTTTTCGACGGCTCAGTACAGTTCACCTCTCTTTATTCATTCGAAACCAGGCTGAGGATTCCGTGCGGATTGCTTACTTTGATTGCTCCACCGGCATCGCCGGAGACATGACCCTCGCGGCTCTGATCGATGCGGGGGTCGATGCCGACGCGGTGAAGGCGGGGATCGCCTCGCTCAAGCTGCCGGGCGTCGAGCTTGTGACGAAGAACGTGATGCGCGGCGGCTTCCGCGCCACGCACGTCCAGGTGAAGCACCCCGAGCAGCACGCCCACCGCCACCTCTCCGACATCCGCAAGCTGATTGAAGAGGCCGAAGGTCTCACCGACATTCAGCGCGACATCGCGGTGCGGATCTTCGAATCGATCGGCCAGGCCGAGGCCAAGGTGCACGGGACGACTATCGAGAAGATCCACTTCCACGAAGTGGGAGCGATCGACTCGATCGTCGACATCGTGGGAGCAGCCATTGCCCTCGACCTGATCGACGTCGACCGGCTCGTCTGCAGCCCGATCCCGACGGGACGCGGCCAAGTGAAGATCGACCACGGCGTCTGCTCGATTCCGACCCCCGCCACCGCCGAGTTGCTCAAGGGAATTCCGCTCGTCGACCTGCCGGTCGATGCCGAGCTGACGACGCCGACCGGGGCCGCCATCATCTCGACGCTGTGCGAGGAGTTCGGCAGCCTGCCGACGATGCGGATCGACCGCATCGGGTACGGTGCCGGCACGCGCGAACTCTCCGGCCGGGCGAACATTCTGCGGGTGCTGGTGGGCGAGACGGTCGAAGATGAAGAATCGGAAGTCGTCGTGCTGCTGGAGTCGAACCTCGACGACGTCTCGCCGGAAGTGATCGGCTACACGAAACGTGCGCTTCTCAAGGCGGGTGCCCTCGATGTCTGGTCGACGCCGATCCAGATGAAAAAGGATCGCCCGGGCGTCATCCTGAGCGTGCTGTGCGAGCCGGCCCACGTTCGCAAGCTCGAAGCCATCGTCTTCCAGGAAACCGAGACCTTCGGCGTCCGCCGGTCGCGCATCGAACGCAGCGTCCGCAATCGCCGCGAATACACGGTTCAGACCGGCTACGGCCTCGTGAAGGGGAAGCTCGGCTGGCGCGCCGGCGAGGCGGCGGTCTTCACTCCCGAGTACGAAGACTGCGCCAAGCTGGCCACCCAGCACAAGGTCCCGCTCCGAGACGTCTACCGCGCGGCCGAGGCGAGCTTCGCCTTCTCGGTCGATGAAGACGACGAGCATGACCACGATTGCGGGCACGATCACGACTGCGAACACGACCACGACGTCGACATGGAAGACGACGTCCACACCCACGATCACGCGCACGACCATTCCCACGATCATGGCCACAGCCATGACCACTCTCACGACCACAGCCACGATCATTCGCATGACCATGGGCACGATCACGATCATGCGGATGACGACGACGAGGAATGATGCCGTGGAACGACACATCCCGGCCCGCATTGCGAACTGACCTCCTGCACTCGATTCGACGTCCCGCACTCCATGCTCGCCACGCCGTCTCTCACTGAACTCCGTCAGCACGTCGCACAGGCCCGGGCCAAGGGTCTCAAAGTCGGACTCGTCCCGACGATGGGTGCCCTGCACGCCGGTCACCGCAGCCTCGTCGAAACGTGCCGCAGCGAATGCGGCTTCGTCGTCGCGACGATCTTCGTCAATCCGACGCAATTCGGACCCAACGAAGACTTCACGCGCTACCCCCGCACGCTCGAAGCCGACCTCGAAATGTGCCGTGCGGCAGGGGCCGACCTGGTCTTCCATCCCGAGACCGCGTCGGTCTATCCCGAAGGCTTCAGCACCTACGTCGATGTCGAGGGGATCACCGCACGCCTCGAAGGGGAAAGCCGGCCCGGCCACTTCCGTGGCGTGGCCACCGTCGTGTTGAAACTGTTCAACATGGCGCAGGCCGACGTTGCCTACTTCGGCCAGAAGGACTACCAGCAGCAGCTTCTGATCCGCACCATGTGCCGCGACCTCGACGTCCCCATCGAGATCCGCACCTGCCCCACCATCCGCGAACCGGATGGCCTGGCGCTCAGCAGCCGCAACCGCTACCTCAGCCCCGCCGAGCGCGCGAAGGCGCTCAGCCTTTCGAAAGCGCTGCGGATGGCCGAGCGGTTGCTGCAGGCCGGCGAGAAGAACGTCTCGGCGGTGCGGGCCGCGATGATGGCCGTCCTCGAAGAACCGACCGGGGTCCGCGTGGACTATGCGTCCGTCTCCGATCCGCACACACTGGCGGAACTGACCACGCCACAACCCGAGATGGTGGCCCTGGTCGCAGCCCGCGTCGGGACGACGCGACTCATTGACAACCTGTGGATCTCGATTCCGTAGATCGTGCTATTCTCGTGACTTCCGGTCGGCCAGCGGGGCCACGGAAACGACGAATGGGGCAGAGCGGCACGGAACGGATGCGATCCTGGGCGGTGAAATCTCTCCCTTCCGTATGCTCCGTCCCATCCGTCGTTTCCGTGGCCCCTGAGCGCGACGATCGAACAACCCCGCAAGCTCCAACCTGACAGCGATCAGGGCACTGCACCTCGTGACTGACAACCTGCAATGACCTCCATTGATGACATCGCCACATTTCTCGATTCGTTCGCTCCCCGTTCGCTGGCCGACGATTGGGACAACGTCGGACTGCTGGTCGGCGATCGACAGTCTCCCGCACATCGCCTGATGACGTGCCTGACGCTGACGCCCGACGTGGCGGCTGAAGCCATCGAAGAAAAGTGCGACCTGGTCATCACGCACCATCCGGTGCTGTTCAGGGCCGTGAAGCGATTGACGACCGATAGCGTCGAAGGGACGACGCTGCTCAACCTCATTCGCAGCGGGATCTCGGTCTACTCGCCCCACACGGGCTATGACAGTGCGGCCGGCGGCATCAACCGTCAGCTGGCCGAGCGGCTTGAGCTCACCGACATCCGCCCGCTGCGTCCGGCTGTTGGCGGGATGCAGGCGGGGACAGTGGAGATCGACAACGCCGCGGGCGGAGGTCGCTATGGCGCGCTTCCCGCACCGATGTCGCTCGCTGCATTCCTGGACCATGTCCGCCAGAAGCTGGGGGTGGCTCCCCTGCCTTACGTCGGCGATCTGGATATGAAGCTGTCGCAGGTTGCGGTGGCGTGCGGATCGGCGGCGGAGTTTCTGAGCGATGCGGTGCGTCACGATTGCCAGGTGTTGCTGACCGGCGAGGCCCGCTTTCACGCGTGCCTCGAAGCCCGCTCGGAAGGGATCGCACTCGTGCTGCCGGGACATTACGCCACGGAGCGTCCCGCGCTGGAACATCTCGCGACGGTGCTGGGGGCGCAGTTCTCCGAAGCCGCGGTCTGGGCGAGCCGCCGCGAATGCGATCCTGTTCAATGGATCGAGTGAAGCATTCGCTCAGGAAACGGGATGCCGCGTGCGCATCTTTTCGCGGGCGCGGGAGAGCATTGAGCCGACGGTGTTCTCGGCCACGCCCAGCGCCGCACTGATCTCGCGGTAAGACTTCCCTTCGATGTGGAACATCTTGACCGCTTCGGCGTCGACGGCGGGAAGCTCTTCGAGCATCCTCTGAACTTCTTCCTGGCTCTCGACGCGCGGGCCGTCGTGCGAGACGTGCGCGCTCTCGAGCGCCGTCTGGCTGGCGGCGACGTGTCCAAGCGCTTCCGCCATCCGGCGCTTCGACATTTCGCGGACGACGACGCGCCGGGCCACGACCGCCAGGTAGGTCGCAAGCGAACTCTTGCCGCGGAAGTGACGCAGCACCGCGAAGTTGTTCGCCAGGAGCGTCAGGAAAATCTCGGCTGACAGGTCGTCGACATCTTCCGACGTCGTCTTCACACTCCGTGCGTGAGCCGTGTGCTGAATGACGTGCACGAACAGCCCGAGAAACCGGTCAACAAACTCCTTCCAGGCGCCGGGTTCCTCTGCCAGGCAGCGTTTCAGCAGCTGGCGATCAATCTCGGTGAGAGCCACTGGACGGGTACTCCCGACGCTCGGACAAGAACGTTCAATTAAACCGTCGCACCCTGCAACTGTAGCCGTGCTTCTGAGACCTGACAAGATGCCACTTTGCGGGGTTCTGCCTGAAAAGGGTGTTAACGCAAACCGGCAAAGTGTGCGAAGAAACGCAATGAGGGGACCGCAAACCACAGGAAATCCGAGGCTGCGGGAGGGAAATGACCAGATTCGGCGCCTGCCTTTGCGCTGGAGCGCCCACCCATTGTTAATTGTGTGCTTCGACGTCGCGTTTGCCCGCCTGATTGTCGGCGAATCGGAGAGGCAGAAAGGCATTTCCCGCGAATGGCGCGAATCAGCGCGAATGAAGACGAAATACAATCCAACCGAAACCAATCCACGTGATCCATTCCCGGCTCTGAATTCTTTCTGGCTTTCATTCGCATCTGTTCGCGCCATTCGCGGGCAACTCTTTCCTCCTCCCGAACGCGCGCGGCGGCTTGCGACCAATCCTCAAAGGCTCAAGCTACGGAAGAAGCGTTAAAAGAAGAAGGCGGCCGATTGCTCGACCGCCTTCCATGATTTCAGTGAGACCGGATGACGTGAGTCGAGGTCCGGTCCCGGCGGGAGCGACACGAGCGATGTGCGACCATCGTGTTGTGTCGAATCTCCTCAGGCTGGTTGAGCGTTGCGAATCGCTTCGCCCCAAGAACATCGGCCCGCCCGAAAGCGGGCCTCTTGAATCTTGTTCTCAACCCGCCAGATGCGCGTCGAAGAATGGACTCGAATCAGCTCGCCGGGCTGGCGGTCTTCTTCGCGGCCGTCTTCTTCTTCGGCGCCTTCTTCGCGGCCTTCTTCGACGCCTTCTTGGTCGCCGCCTTCTTGGCCGCCTTCTTCGCTGCTTTCTTCTTAGCCACCGTCATACCTCCTGAAAGGACGCAACGGGTGACCGCTTTGCCGCTGGCTTACCGGGCTTGATCGGCAATGCTGGTCACGCACACCCAACACATCCCGCCTGGCAACCGTGCCAGGCAGTGGTCTGCCGGAAGCTTTGAGTTCTCATTTTCACCGCGTGCTGACCACCACGATTGGTCTTCGTTGATGGCCTGCACGCTTTGAAGATTCGTACTCTTGACTTCCAAGCCTGACCTTCAATTCGTGATCATCCTACGTTTTTCATTTTTTCTTGCAACCCTTTTGTCAGCGTTTCAGCCTGCTTTTACAGGGATTTTCAAGCTCTCGCGCGTCATGCTTCAACACCATCGCGCAGCGCGCGCGACGTGAACTCGATGACGTCCATCCCTCGTGAGCACACACGCGCGAGCGCGCGACGCGCTCCGACGGCCTGTCGCACGATGCTCAGAAAACGCTGGAAAACAAGGCGTTTTCTCGCATCGCGGCCTCCGCATCAAATGACAGGCGAGTCTCGCGCACCGCACGATCTCGCGCGATCGGCGTATGCCGGACGTCGCTCCGCGCGTCATCAGAGGAACACGATTCGCGTTTCGCGCGATCGATGCGCGGAAGAATTTTTCGCCACGAGAAATCGATTCATCGATCGGCATCATTCTCGTCATAATCGATCACGACACGTCGTCGCTCGCGCACAGAACGCGCTGCGTGCGGCGCGACACATGTGCCTCTCATGCGCTGTGAGGGGCGTTGAAGCGTCGCCTCGCTCACCGATCGCCATGCGGAGCGTTCTGCTCGCGGCCGTTATCAGAGACGCTGTTCGCATCGTCGTGCTGCAATCGCCTTGTCACGCGCTTCCCGACGCGTCATGCACCGCAACGAAATATCGATTCGTCTGCACGAAGTTCGGGCAGCGAATCGTCTCGAACTCCGATCCCCCGTTCGCAAAAAGCGATGACTTGCATTGGTCCGACCGGCGGAAACGGAAGGGACACACTTTCCGCCGGGCTTCGCCAAGGTGCGGCACGCGGTCATTGAGGACTTAACTCGCCGTGCGAGGACAGCCTGGACGCGAGCACTCACCTGCCGCGCGGCGCCGCGTGTCGCGGCAAAGTGCTTCATTTCGCCGCAATGCGGACTGCAGTTCGGGCGTGAGTGCCACTTTCTTCGTCACTCATTCTCCCCGCCGCGACGTTCTCATCCGGCAGGGCCTCCGCACTTCACGAAGATCGGTCAGTCATGCAATTCCGAAAGAATCACACGACGGAGTCCCGGAGCCGGCCAGAGAGGGGATGAGAGCTGCGGGGGTGAGATCCGAAGTGAGACCTTGTCCTGACCACCACAGTTCGACTGGACTCGCCTTGCGGGACTCGCTGTCGCGAAGGGGCCGTTCCGCCTTCCCCCCTGACGTCGTGTCTCGGAGGCGCAGGAATGGGTTGAGAACGAACAGGTCCCGAAGGACGTGCCCGGGCGAACGAACACCGTGGCGCGAGGCCGTGAGAACTGCCTCATGACGCACGGACTCGATCAAGCGGCCTTGCGCTTCTCGGGAATGGCGATGCCCGGCATCTCGCGGAGGTCCATCATCGAGTGGATGTTGCCATGCACGGGGACCGCCTGGAACCGGCCGTCCTGCGGGACGATGTGCATCGGCACCGGCGTCGTCGGGCCGAGCATCGTGGCGATCATCTTCGCATGGACGGTCGAGTTGGCCACCGCCGTCATGCGGTACCGCTTCAGCATCATCGGCAGCGCGGTCTGGAGAATCATCCACGCCATTCCGGCGCCCAGGCACATCCGCGGGCCGTTGCCGAACGGAAGGTAGCCGTACGGCGTCGGCTTCGTGGTCAGCCAGCGATCGGGCAGGAAGGCTTCCGGATCGGGATAGAGATCGGGAAGGTGGTGCGTCATGAACTGGCTGAAGACGACGGGCGTTCCGACGTTGAGCTGGAAGGGGCCCAGCTCGGTCGGCTCGACAGTGGTGCGGTGCAGGTAGCACGACGCCGGCATCAGCCGCATGCTTTCGCGAATGATCCGCTCCGTGAAGGGCATCCGCGCGAAATCGTCGAGGGCCGTGGCGTCGCCGGACATTTCTGCGCGGGCTTCTTCCACCGCGCGCCGCATGACCGACGGGTGCTGGGCCAGCAGGAACAGCGTCCAGGTGAAGGTGTGGGCCGTTGTGAGGTGGGCGGCTCCGAACATCAGCGCGACGTGCCCGATCAGTTCGTCCTCGGTGATCGCGCCCTGCTGCTCGTGCGCCTGGATGAGGAGGGAAAGGACGTCCTTGCCTTCGTGGGCGTGCGGACGGCGGGCGTCGATGAGCCGGCGGACGTCGACTTCAAGCTGCTCGGCGTGAGCGAGAAGCTCGTCGTACTTCCGGGTGAGATTGAGATCGGGGACGAAGGCGGCGATTCCCACGTCGTTATTCATTCCGACCCATTTGTCGATCTGCTCGCCGACGTGCCAGGCCATTTCGCGGTCGTCGACGCCGAAGATCAGCGCGCACGTCAGCCGCAGCATGAAATGGGTCATTTCGGCGTTGATGTCGACGGTGAGACCGCGCGGGCCGGCGGCCCGGGTCTTCCAGCTTTCCAGGATGTCGGTCGTCTGCTGCTGGATCACTTCGTGATAGACGGGGAGCGTCGACTTCTGGAACGGCTGCATCACCATCCGGCGGTGCTGCTTGTGCTCTTCCCCGTTCATCGTCAGCAGTCCCGAGGAGAGACGCCGGTGGGACGAGCGTCGCGGGCCGCGGATGGCGAAGAACCGCGAGTGGAAGACCTTGTTGTCGCAGAGGACCCGCTGGTTGTAGTCGGGATGGAAGACGAAAAGGACGCGCTGCCCCTGGTCTTCGAGTGCCGCGATCGAGCCGTGCTCGTCCTTCAGGCGGCGCATGCAGCCGAGCGGGTCGTCGGGAAACTGAGTGAGCGGCCCATACGTCACCGGAAGCCGGCCATCGATGCGGTGCGTGGCCGACTCGTGAAGATTGATCGCCATAGCCGAGCGTCCCTGCTCGTGGAAGAGAGGGGCAAAGGGAATGAGGGGCAAAGGGACACAGGGGGAACACACGAGGCAGCACTCGGCTGCATTTCCCCTTTGTCCCTCGGCCCCCCGGTCCCTCTGCCCCTGGAATATCGCCCCGACTCAGTTCTGAATCGTCCCGTAGGCCTTGAACGTCACCGGCTGCGGGCGCCCGGCGATGGTCAGCGTGAAGACTTCGCTGATGGCGCCGCCTTTGGCAGGGGCTGTGACCGTCAGCGGAACGACGTGCACCTGCTTCTCGCCTTGCGGGAGGCGGACCTTGAAGTCGTTTCCGCCGTTGTCGCATTCCAGCTTGTCGATCGCGAAAGGCTTCTTGCCTTTCACGACGATGTTGAACGATTTGGTCTGGCCCGGGGCCAACGCGCCGAGGGCGTAGACATCGGGAGTGACCGTGATGTCGGCCTCGATGCGGGCTTCGACGAGGACGGGGATCGGCTGGGCGTTGGCGTCATCCGTCGTCAACAGGATCTGGCTGCGGAACTGGCCGGCCGGAGCGCCGGGCTTCAGAGCGACTTCGAGGTCGTAAGCGACGCTGCCGCCGTTGCGGACGGGCTGGCCGAGATTGACCGTGATGTCGTTCGAAGTCGAGCGGGCGGCGGTGATCGTCCAGTCAGGGCGGCCGGCGTATTTGATGGACGCCTTCCGGGTGGCGCTGCCGCCGACTTCGACCGAGCCGAAGTTGATGCTGCCCGGCTCAATGACGATGTCGGTCCGGATGTAGGCCGAGACCGGGAAGGTGATCACGGCCGCCGTCGGCTGATCGAAGGTGATCGAAACCTTGGCTTCCTTCTTCCGCTGATGTTTCACCGTATCGAGAGTGAGCTGAAGGACCCCCTCCTCGCCCGGCTTGAACAGGTCGTTGGACGACGGGTTCGAGAGGTTCAGGATTTTCGGCGTGGTGCACCCGCACGACGATCCGACGGTTGCCACGTGCACCGGTTGCTGGTGGATGTTCTTGAACCGCACGCGGGCGACCACATCGGCCCCGCGGGCGACATCGCCGAAGTCGTGGCGATGTGCTTCGAACATCTGGTCGGCCCAGCTCTGCTGAGCTTGGGCGGCGCTGACCGGAATCACGACAAGTGTCAGAGCACAAAGAATGCTTCGCAGGATAGCAACGGGCATCTTTTCTCTCGCTGAGGTCTTTTGGCCGCGGCGGGCGCTCGGTTGAAGACGCACGGATTGGCAGGTGCGGCAAGGCAGGCGACGTTTCCGTCGGACCCTCAGAATCTGGGCGTGACGCCCCGGACGGTCGGCAGCATAGGTGATCGTCTTCCGTTCGCGCGGAACTTAGTTCGACCCCCCGGAAATGTCAATCTCCCTTCCCGGACAATCAACGCGAGCGATCTCTCCTACCCACTTTACGCGGTCGATGCCTGGAATTCGACAGGCGAACCGGTTCGACCACGCGTTCCGTTCCGGGAATTAATCTCAAGCGAGGCGACCGTGGCAAGCCGGAAAAGCCGATCGGCTCGTCGCAAGGCGGACCTTGACCGGACAATCGTCGCCATTGCTTCAGACGATTTTCCAGGAACCATCCGGCGTGTGGCCCCATTCGGTAGGGTTGTTTCACGCCGCACGGTTTCCCTTTCCGCAAGGAATTCCAGGAAAGGACTTTCAACAAAATACGGAAAGTTTGCCGAGTTCCGTCCCCTCGCCCGAGCGCACCGTGAGCTACGTTTCTCCCAACATCACTGTTCAGCCACTCCCCTAGGGAAAGTGGCTGATCCGGGCATTCCGCCGGCTTTGACAGGGGGACTCGCACCGTGCCGTTTGAAATCCTGGCGACGCTCGGAAGCTCTGTTCAACGCGCGATCTCCGGAGGATCCGTGCTGGCGCTGGCCACGATCTGCCTGCTGCAATACCTGTCGCACCTGAGGCGGATCAGCCAGGCCCGGCGTGAAAACTCCCGGCTGCAGGACGAGCTGGAAGGGCTCGAGACCGAGCTGACCGACGTTCAGAAAGACCGGACGCTCGCCCAGCTCGAAAACAATATCCTTCGTGAATTTGTCGCCCAGACCGAAGTCGACAAGTCGCTGGAACTGATCCTGCGACGCTACGTTTTGAATCCCCGGGAAGGGTTTGCGGCGTTCCTTCAATGCGAAGGGGACTCGTGCCGCATCACGCGGTCGCGAGGTCTTTCCGACGAGTCGCTCGCCACCATGAGGGTCGAGCGGGCGTTGTGGCCCCGATTGAACCGCGAGCGGTCGATCGTTCTGAAAGACGACGCACTCCGCGAGAGCGGCCTGCTGGAGCTCTCGGCGGAGGACCGGCGCAAGGCCCGTGTCGTCTATGTCGTGGCCGTCGGCGAGGGGGCGGAACACTTTGGCGCCTTCGCGACAACCTCGCTCTACCCGGTCGGCGCGTCGGCCGAGCAGCAACTGGAGCTGGCCCGCCGGCTGATGGCCAGCGTGGCAGCCAACCTGAAACGCAGCCGAGCCCTGACTCAACAGGAGATCCGGCTGCGCTCGACGCACGAGATGCTCGAGCTGCGGCGAATCACCGACCAGCCGAGCGACGCGCCCCTGAATCTCCTTGCCGAGTTCGTCGACGCGCTTCGGGTGAAAGTCCACGCCGATCGGGGGGCGCTCTATCTCAACTCGGACGAAGACCAGAACCAGTCGATGGCACGGTGCGGGCGCGAGTTGCCTCCCCACCTGCTCGGCCGATGGCATCAGCATGAAGACATCCTGTGCGACCAGGCGCGGCACCAGACAGGATTGATCACGCTGGGATCGGCGGGACTGGCGCTCGTCGGCGTCGAAACGTTGATCGGACAGGCACTCGTCCTGCCCCTCGTGAATGCCCGCGGGCGGTTTGGCGTCGTCTGCCTCTCGCGGCAGTCGCGCGAGCCCTTCACCGCCGAGCAGATCGAACTGACCGAGTGGGCGGGGCAACACCTGGCCGAAACGATCGTCCGCGTGCTGGCCCAGGCGGCGGTGGCCCGCCAGGCGCGGTGCGATGGACTGACCGAGCTGGCCAACCGTCGCACGTTCGATCTTCAGATCGAGCATGAAGTCGAAGTCGCCCGCACCGGCGACACCGACTGCTCGTTGCTCCTCGTCGATATCGATCACTTCAAGACCGTGAACGACACCTTCGGCCATCTGGCGGGGGATGAAGTGCTCCGCCAGGTGTCCCGCGTGCTCCGCGAGCAGACGCTGCGGATGCGATCGGGCGATCGCGCCTTGATTGCCCGCTACGGCGGCGAGGAGTTGGCGGTACTGCTTCCCGGCATTGCGACAACCGGCGCCCTGCGAATCGGCGAGGGGATCCGCACGGCGATCGAGCAGACGACGATCGAGTTCGGCGAGCACATCATCGCGGTCACCGCCAGCGTCGGCGTCTCGACCTTCCCGCGGCATGGCGGGACGGTGCAGGAACTGATTGCGGCGGCCGATGCCGCGCTGTACCGAGCCAAGTCGGAAGGCCGCAACAGCGTCGTGTCGGCGACAATGCGCGAGCCGGCTCTGACCGGTTCGCGTTGAGCGGCGTCGTGTGGGAGTCCATCAACATCAGCGCGAATACCACGCGACAAGCCGTCCGATCTCATTCGTCGCAGCCAGCTGTCGGACACGGCGGCGGGCGGTCGACTGGCCCAGAGCCGGGTCGTACCCGTGATGGTGATCGGCGATCGCCAGTGCCCGCTCGATGTCCTCGAGGATGAGCTGCTTCCGGTCCGCGCCGACGGCCAGCCACCGCGCCAGCCACAGGACGGCCGGCACAACTAATGCCAGGGCGAAGAATCCTTCGACCACCGGGATGTCGTAATAGCCCCTCCCGCAGAAGTGCATCCCGTGGATCTTGACCTCGAGGTAGCGGGTGAAGAGCTCGTCCGCCCCGGCGGGCAGTCCGCCGAAGCTGGCCTCGATCGCCTCGAACGGCACTTCGCGAAATGCCGCCTGGAGCGGGGGAATCATTCCCTGACCGCGGGCGAACCGCGTGGCGGCCCGCAATAGCTTCCAGCGGTAGGACCAGCGGCGCTCGAGTTCGAGTGCCGTATCACGCCGGGCGTACTGGGCGACGAGCAGCCGGAACTGCATGCGGGCGATGCTCGTCGGCAGCGGGGTGTCGCCGACGGTCGGGACGTCGGTGTAACTCGCCTCGCGGATCAGATCGATCAGTTCGTCGATCCGTTCGCCGCGGATCTTCGAGAAGGTCGCCTTGCCGAGGAACTCCATCCAGTAGAGCGTCCGCAGCAACCGCGCGATGACCGACCCTTCATCCTGGATGAGCGAGTCCTCGATTGCGCCGACGATGCGGAGCGTGTCGCTCCAGTCGAGTCGCTCGGCGGCGTGGATAGGCGGAGGCGGAAGCTTCGTCACGTCCTCGGGGACGACCAGTCGTGCGGTCGCCTTGACGTCCTCTTTCTGCTGCGAGATCGGCTTGCCCTTGTTGCCGACGACGGAGGGGCAGCTGAACCGCAGGCTGACCGTGACTTCCTGCCCCGCCGGATGAAACGCATACGGATAGATGCGGCACGCCAGGGGCTTGGCTGCTTCGCCGAACTTCGCATGGATGCGGCACAGCCCGCGTTCGTCCAGGAAGACGCACCCTCCATCCGGCTGATGGCCGAGACGGTACTGCTTGTTCCACGGAGCCCCCGCATGCCACACGAAGATCGGCCGGTCGGCCGGAATGCCGTCGGCGGGAGTCCAACCCTGCGACTCAATCCGCCGCTTCTCTTCGTCGGTCACTTCAATGAGATGTTGGCGACAGCATCCCCCGCAATTGTGGCAGCTCCAGTTCTGGATGGTGGGTAATTCGAGGCGATAGCCGGACATATTTTCGAGCAACGGCCAGAGCCGCGAGAAGGCGAGAGGAATGAGAGCACGTTCCCGTCAGGAACGGACGGGCAGCCGACGCGTCAACTCGGAAGAGAGAGCGTCGCGCGGCTGCGCGAGGAGCGAATGGCTACTCTTCCATCATAGGGGTTGGCAGGGCGGAGGCGAATGAACCCAACCTGCGATGATCGAGGGATGCGACATCATGGAACTGGTCGTGCTCCGTCTGATGACGAATCCCGGCTCTTGGTTATTGAAAGCAATTCTGCACCACGGAGACACGGAGTCATGGAGAAAGGCAGGAAGGATCTTCCAAGACCCCACGAATTCCGCCGAGCCATGCAACTCATTCCGTCAAACGTCACCCAAGTGACTCCGATCACTCTGTCCTGCGGCCTTTCTCCGTGTCTCCGTGTCTCCGTGTCTCCGTGTCTGTTCCGAAAATAGGCGTCACGCCCCCAAGCCATGCACAGGTGATGCCATTTTCATCATTGAGAGTGCGGCGAAGGCCTCATTCTCGACTCCGTGGTGAATACTGCTCTGGATTGCATGATCGGTCGATCGCAGTGAGGAACTGGCGCGCCTTGAGAATGGACGTCTTCTTCCGTCTCAGTACGAATCCATCGCGCCAGCATGTACTTTCGGTGAATCCCGTGGGACCTGTGATCCAGAGGCAGCCGGAGATCGTTCATCGCGATGACTCGGGACGAGAAGGATGAGTCGTTGCTCATGGGTCAATGGTCAGTTGCCATTGAGAAATGACCCACGACCAACGATCAATGACAATTCTCGACTTCAGAGCCCCGAACCGTGTTACGCCGCAGGCATAACGTCTGCTTCCACCGCAACTCCCGCTGGCGTCCCTCCGGGGGACGCGTTACATTTCGCTCGTCTTCGGGACTCACGGGCTAGAGACGTTCCTGGCCCACCAACTGCCGTTTCGCTACTGGACTTCCGCCATGTCGGTTCCGGCTCCCTCGGTCACCGCTTCCAAGTCCGAAGCCAATCAGCCGAGTCAGATCTACCTCGTCTCGTATCCGAAGATCATTTTCCTGTACCCGACGTTTGTGGCCGCCATCATCGCCGGCATCACAATGCTGTTCAACGTCGGCGAAGCGACCTCGCACCTCGTGTCGCTCGTCTTCCTGGCAATCTTCGCCACGAACCTCGCGGTGATGGCGTTCGACTTCCCGCGGACCACGTCGCTGACCCTCTTCTTCTTTCTCGTAGCGGTCGGCATCGGCCTCTGGTCGCTCTTCAAATTCAACCCGAATCTGCTCCCCGCCGTCACGAATGTCATTCAGAGGCTGAACCCCGAGGCCAACGCGACCTTCTACTTCACCTTGGTGACGGCGTTCTCCTTAATCTATATCGCCATCATGGTGACGCGGCAGTTCGACTACTGGGAGGTCCGCCCGAACGAACTGCTGCACCATCATGGCTTCATGAGCGACCTCAAGCGGTACTCGGCTCCGAACCTGCGGATCGAGAAGGAGATCACCGACGTCTTCGAGTTCATGCTGCTGGGGGCCGGCCGGTTGATTCTGCATCCCAGTTCGGAGCCGCGGGCGATCGTGCTGGAGAACGTCATCAACATCGACCGGAAGGAAATGGCGATCACCAAGATGCTGGGCGCGCTCCAGGTGCGGGTCGCCCCGCCGAACGAAGAAGCGTGAGCCGCGCCGGCATCCCGGCTCGCTTGCCCATGACCGTTGAGATAAGAGCGAGCCGACGATGAGCCCACCGGACGAAGCGTTGCATGACGCCGCAGAGACCATCCGCACCGCGGACGCCCTGCTGATCGGGGCGGGGGCCGGGATGGGGGTCGACTCCGGCCTCCCCGATTTCCGCGGCGATGCGGGTTTCTGGAAAGCTTACCCGCCCTTCCGCGGCAAGCAGTTCCACAAGATCTCCACCCCGCACTGGTTCGAAACCGACCCGCCGATGGCGTGGGGTTTCTTCGGCCACCGCCTGAACCTTTATCGCAACGCCGCCCCGCACGCGGGCTACGCCATCCTCCGCCGCTGGATGGAAACCCGCCCGCAGCCGGGGTTCGTCTTCACCAGCAACGTCGACGGACATTTCGAACGAGCCGGCTTCGCCCCCGAACGGATCGTCGAGTGCCACGGCTCGATCCACCACCTGCAATGCACGCAGCCCTGCCGCGGCGAGATCTGGCCGACAGGCAACGTCAACATCGATGTCGACCCGGAGACGATCCGCGCCCGCTCGGAACTGCCGCGTTGCCCGCACTGCTCCGCGTTGGCGCGTCCCAACATTCTCATGTTCAACGACTGGGGCTGGCGTTCGACACGCTCGCAGGAGCAGTTCGACCGCTACCTCCTCTGGGCCGAGCGGATGGACGGGCAAAACGTCGTGGCGATCGAACTGGGCGCCGGCCTCGCGATTCCCACCGTCCGCATCGAATGCGAAGGGCGCGGCACGCGGTTGATTCGCATCAACCCGCGCGAGGCCGAGACCCATCCGCCCGGCATCTCGCTCCCGCTGGGAGCACTCGAAGCGCTTCAACGAATCGACGCTCTGCTCGCCGCGTCGTGACGGCGGGCCACGGGAACGAGACGCTGCAGACTTTCGGCCTTGGCTCGTTGATCAATGATCATTTTAGAAATGACCGCTGACCAACGGCCAATGACAACTCTCCGGTTCGGGCTGCTCACGCGTGAAACCGCCCGCGCTCAGCCATTCAGCCCCGGCAGCGCGCCGGTGCTGTCGCCGAGAAATGGAATCCGCACGTCCATCCGCTCGAGCATCGAGAGCCACAGGTTGTTGAGCGGCGTCTCCTTGGCATAGCGGATGTGCCGCCCGGTCTGGATCGTGCCGCCTCCCTTGCCGGCGACGAGAATCGGCAGATCGTCGTGGTTGTGGGCGTTGCCGTCCGAGTTGCCGCTGCCGTAGGCGATCATGCAGTTGTCGAGCAGCGAGCCGTCCCCTTCCTTGAGGGTTTTCAACTTCGTCAGCAGATAAGCCAGCTGAGTCACGTGGAAGCGGTTGATGTCGCGGATTTTTTCTTTCTTTTTCGGGTCGTTCCCGTGGTGAGAAAGATCGTGATGCCCTTCCGACACGTTGATGAACGGATAGGGCTTGTTGCTCCCTTCGTTGGCCAGCACGAAGGTGCAGATGCGGGTGACGTCCGCCTGGAAGGCCAGCACCATCAGGTCGCTCATCATGCGGATGTGCTCTTCGTACGTCGCCGGAATGCCTTGCGGGGCGGCGTAGTCGGGAGTTTTCACTGGCGGCAGCTTGTCGGCCCGCTCTATGCGGGTCTCGATGTCGCGGACCGACGTGAAGTACTCGTCGAGCTTCCGCTGGTCGTTGGCGCTGATCTTCCCCTTGAGGTCGGCCGCGTCCTCGCGCACGAAATCGAGCACGCTCTTACGAAGCGAGTCGCGGCGCTTCCGCTCCGCGTCGCCGCCGCTGCCGAAGAGCCGCTCGAACACCAGCTTCGGATTCACTTCCTTCGGCAGAGGCTGCGTGGCCGACTTCCAGACCATCGTCGACGAGTACACGCACGAGTAGCCCGAGTCGCAGGTGCCCGCCATCGAGCCCGCTTCGGTCCCGATCTCGAGCGATGAGAGCCGCGTCCGGTCGCCGATCCGCGAGGCCGCCAGCTGGTCAACCGACACGCCGCTGCGGATATCGGTGCCGTCGGTCTTGCGAGCCTGCACGCCAGTGAGAAATGCCGAGAGCGCCCGGGCATGGTCGCCGCCGCCATCGCCGTTGGCGCGTGCCTTGTCCGCCGTGAGGCCGGTCAGGATGTTGAGGTCATCGCGAACCGGCGCGAGGGGCTCGAGAATGTGCGGGAGCGTGAAGCTGGTCCCCTCTTCCTTCGGCGTCCAGTCGGCCATGTTCTTGCCGTTGGGGACGTAGAGGAAGGCCATGCGGGTGGGGGCCGCGGCGGCCGCCTTGTCATCCGCCGCCCACGACCGGACCGGCCCCATCGACTCCAGCCAGGGGAGAGCGACAGCGGCGCCAAGACCTTTGAGGACGCGACGGCGAGACAACGGGAACGACATGGGGCGATTTCCGTGGGGTCTGTCGGGGCGGGTGTCGGCGGCGTGACCGGCTAAGGAACCGGCAGGCGAGGCAGCGGGAGCGCAGGGGCCGCTCCTTTTTGATCAATTTCGGCCGATCCGTCAATCATCCCTTGATCCGGGGTGTCTGTTCAAGAGCGCAATCCGCGCGTTCCGGCCGATTCGCGCGGTTGGGGAAGGATTATCACGTGAATTGACTTGGACCGGGCGACGCCCACGATCAACGTGTCGCGATGCGGCTTGCTCGCCCGACGGTCCTGCCGTCTTCGGGCCGCTGACCGCCGGACTGCTCTCGAACACTCTCCGCCGCGCGTCCCCGCGGCGCGGAGGCCTCCGCCGGGGCGAATCGGCACACGGTTCAAACCTGGGCTGTTCCGCAGTCCCAGTGGGCTCCGATGTCGCGGCGATCTATTTCGACGTGGCCGCGTCGCGCGTGATGGTTCCAGCAATTGTCCCGCCGTGTTCGCGGTTGGCGGTCTCCCACCAGCGTCCGGCGTAGACGTCGTCATGGAACATGATTCGGGCGGACCAATTGGCCGCGCCCGGCCCGGCCCGGACATTGTCGAGGATCAGGACGGCGGTGTCGCCCGCAAATTTGACGGACGCCGCGATGGGAAACTCGACCTGCCGGCCCTGCACGTTGAAGACTGAGACGATCGACCATTTTCCGTCGGCGGTCTTTTCGGCGCGGGCGATGCGGTAGCTGTCGTCTCCCTTCTCGCGGCCGAGTTTTCCGCCCTGCACGGGAGCCCATGTCCCCTTGAGCGTGGCGTTCTTGAGCATGGCGATGAACCTGGCTTCCACGCCAGCGTCTCCCTGAGCGTGGAGGCCTTCGGAGTGGACGAAGAACCCGAGGACGAAGGCAAGGCTGCCGTACAGAGTCGCGAAATTCTTCATCGCAGTGCTTTCATCGAAGTGGAAACGGCGAGCGGAAGGGCCAAGTCATCCTAGCTCGCCGGAGCCGTGGATTCAGCGCCGGGAGCTGCCTTGAGGACGATGAGGCTCGGCGAGGCAAGCAACTCCATCCGAAGAGATCGTCGTTCGTCGCATCGGCGCCAGGAAAGGGCCAGGAGAGATTGCGCGGCGGCCGCTCGCTCGCCGCTGGCCCGTTTGCTACGCTCGGTCGTCGGCTCAGAATCACTCCTCACGGGAGCGGGCCGGGTGGCTCGCGCCGTCTTCGGCGAAATCGTCCTCCTTTTCCCCCGCCCATTCTGCTTCAGACCGCCGATGCCGAGCCGACGACCTCACGAACGCCCCAGAAACCGCCGTGCACTGACAAATGTCGGCGGTCCGCCGCTGTTGTCGGGCGATCCGGACGCGGCACGACATCTGGCGCGGGCTCTCGAAGTGCCGACGGCCATCGAGGGGGAGAACGAGACCCAGCCGCACGTGCATGGCTTTCACAGCTATCCGGCAAGGCTCCATCCGCTGACGGCCGCCCGCCTCGTCGAATCGTTCTCGAAGAGAGGCGCGACGGTCCTCGACCCCTTCTGCGGGAGCGGCACCGTACTGGTGGAAGCCCGCCTCGCGGGACGCGCAGCGATCGGCGTCGATGCCAACCCGCTCGCCGTGCGCCTGGCCGGCCTCAAAGTCTGCAGCACGACCGAGGGAGAACGCGCCCGGCTCGTCGAAGCCGCCCGCGAGGTGGCGGGGATCGCCGATGCCCGCCGCAAGGTAAAGGCCGGCGCCAGCCGTCGTTTCGGCCATGAGGATGTCGCGCTGTTCGAGCCGCACGTCCTGTTGGAACTCGACGGACTGCGCACAGCCTTGGATAAGCTGGCTGGTCCGCAGGCCTCGGCCCTCCGCGCTGACCTTGAGCTGGTCCTCTCGGCGATCCTGACGAAGCTCAGCCGCCGGACCTCCGACACGTCGGAACACGCGGTCCGCCGCCAGATCGCTCCCGGCTATCCCGCACGCCTCTTCGTCCGCAAGGCCGAGGAACTCGCCCGGCGACTTGCGGAAATCGCCCCTGCGATGGCGTCTTCTCCTGCCGCACGAGTCCTCGAAGGGGATGCGCGGGTGCTCGAAGGAGTCGCGTCCGCATCCGTGGATCTCGTCGTCACTTCTCCACCGTACCCGGGCGTGTACGACTATCTGGCGCATCACGACGCGCGGCTGCGATGGCTGCGTCTGCGAACCAGCACGTTCGAGCAGTCCGAGATCGGAGCCCGTCGACATCTCGAACCGCTCGGCCCGGAGGGAGGCCGGGATCGCTGGCGTCGAGAGATTGCGGCGGTGCTGCGCTCGCTGTCTCGCGTGCTCAGGCCGCGGGGATCGGCCGTCCTGGTCATCGCCGACAGCGTCGTCGCGGGCGTCGCCGTCTACGCGCTGGACCTGCTCCGCGACGTCGCTCCCGAGTTCAAACTGACGGTGCGTGCGGCGGCATCGCAACTGCGCCCCCACTTCCACGGTCCGACCGCCCGCGCCTTCGAGCGCCGACCGCGACACGAGCATGCCGTCCTGATCGGCCCACGGTTTCCCGATCGCTGAGTGATCTTCGTCCGTTGTCGCGATTGGAATCGGCGCCAGAACCGCAATGACCACGTCGGGCCACCGAAAAGCCTATCGGCTGCCCGCCGACCGAAGCAGTTCGCCCACCCATGCGGCGTCGGCCTCGGGCAACGGAGGAGTCAGCTCGGTCGCGTAGTCGATGTCGTCGAAGCCGCCGTTGCGGTAGCACTGATCGACGAGCGGCTGAAGCGACAGCCCGATGTCGGCGTCGGTCTGCCGAAGCGGGATGCCGATCGTCGGCAACGGCTCGCGGAGCGAAAGCGGATAGACCTCGTACCGCAACGGCTTCCCCGCACGCCGCACCCAGGCTTGATACGTCTGTCGCAGATCGTGAGGCGCCCAGAAGGGGAGAAAGTCGTCAAAGCGGTTTTCGGCGCGAGTCAGGTCGATCTCGACGTAGTTGACTCCGCCGGCGAAGCACTCGTTTCGCTTCCTCAGGTATTGCTCGCGTCCTTCGCCGGCCCGCTTGTTCGACGGGCTGACGAACTCGATCACCGTGACGACCCGCCCCCCGGATTCCCGGTCGATGATGGTGACGATCCCCTCATGAATCGGTTCAGAACGGCATTCGAGGATGACCGGCTCGGCGATTCCTGTGGCGACCGCAACCCCTCCCTCCCCTTCGGATTCAAAAGTTCGTCCTGTCCCGGCTGAGCGCTGGATGATGCGGACGTCGCGGCCGATGTTCCGCCCCGTCTCTTCTTCCGGCTCGACATAGACCCGCTCTTCCATGCGGGCCCTCAAAGCGTTTGGAAGACGGGGCTGCAGCTGATCCACACAATAGGTAATCAACGCATGATGGACATGGAGCCAATGCCGCTCCAGGTGGGGGTCCATGCCGGGGAACGGGCTTCTCATCTTGTCCTGTCCAATGGCATCACCGCAGCCCCTTTTCTCGCAGCAGTGCGTCGACCCAGGCCGCTTCCGCCTCGCTGAACGGCACCTCGGGCTCGCGACGATAGTCGATCCGCGCGTAACGGCCGCGATCGTAGCACTGGTCGATCAACGGCTGGAGGTCGAGCGACACATCCTGGTCGGCCTCACGCAGCGGAATGCGCACCGCAGGCAGACGCGACGCCAGCGGGATCGGATAGAACTCGCATTGCATGGCGTGTTTCGCCCGCTTGACGCAGACCGCGTAAGGGGTGCGTGCGCGCGGGGGGATCCTTGTCAGTTGGGAATAGAGGTTGTAGTCGCCTTCCCGGATGAGGTCGATCTCGACGACATTGACGTTTCCGGCGATATAGGCGGCGCGCTTCGCGCGATACTGCTGGCGATTCTCGAGTCCGATCTTATTCGTCGGGCTGAGAAGTTCGATGGCCGTGACAAGCTGGTTCCCGGACGACGCATCCCGCACCTCCAGGTGGCGAGGGGTTTCCGCATCGCTCTGAAGGATCAGAAGCGGCTCCGTCGTCGGAGCCGCCAGCGTTTGCGGCATGGTCAGCGTTGCGGTGGCCGTGGCACTGGTGTCGAAACGGGGGTCTTCTTGCACATAGACGTCCGGCCGCACAGTCTTCCGGTCGTCTCCCGACTCGATGACGACTTCTTCCTCGACCTGTGCATAGAGGTCGCCGGGCAGCTGGTCCTGAATCTGATCCCGTATGTAGACCATCAACGTGGCATGAACATCACGCCAATAGCCTTCGAGGTAGGGGTCCATGCCGGGGAACGGGCTTCGCATCGATCACACTCCGGAACCTCCGGGCCCGCGCAAGCCGCTGCCTCCACCCCATTGTAGCATCTTTCCGACGTTGCGGTGCCCGCCTTCCAACCTCACGCTCACACGTATTCCGGCAGGGCCGCCTTCCAGTTTTCGTAGATCATCCGGTCGATCGCTTCCTTGGGGAACTTCGGGAACTTCGTCCCTTCGACGATGTCGTTCACCTTGTAGAGCCCTGCAATCACTTGCTCGGCCGTCGCGCTGGGGAAGTCCGAGCCGAAGATCAGCTTGTGCTCGACGCCGTATTCGAGCGCCGTGACGAACGCCTGCCAGTGACGCCAGGGCCGATAGTGCAGGGCCGAGACGTTCGAGTACAGGTTCGGGTGCTTGCGAATCAGCACGATCGTCTCGGTCTCCCACGGGTGCCCCATGTGCGAGATGATCATCCGCAGGTTGGGGCACGCCACCGCAATGTCTTCCAGCGCGATCGGGTTCGACCACTTCAGCGGTCCCGGCCGCACGAAGCTCGTTCCCTGGTGAATGTTGATCGGGATGCCGAGCTTCTCCGCCTTGCGGAACAGCGGCAGGTGCTTCGGGTCCTGCGGGTCCCAGTTCTGATAGATCGGCGAGACCTTCAGCCCCTTCATGCCGAGGTTTTTGACGTAGTGCTCAAGCTGGTCGATGCACTCGGGATCGTTGGGGTCGACTGAGCACCATGGGATGTATTTCGGCCCGTTGTCCTTGCAGAACTTCGCGATCAGCTCCTGGTCGCCGTTGATGCCGGTGAACGGTGCCTTGATGGCGAACACGATCACCTTGTCGGCCCCTTCGGTCGCCTTGAGCAGTTGCTCGGGCTTCGAGTCGAAGGCGTTCGCCGTCTGCGTGGCCGACCCGGCGAAGTAGACATCCTTCGTCATCCGCATCTTGGCCTTCTTCGCCGCCCATGCGAACTCGACGAACTCGTCCGAGTAATGGTCGGGATACCACATCAGGTTGGTGTGCGTGTCGAAGAGCATGGTACGGAGGATGGGGAGATTGAGGGATGGGGAGATTGAGGGATGGGGCGATGGGGGGACAAAGAGGCGAGCAAGTGTATCGACTCAGGTCGCCGAGGGAGTCGTTATGAATCGTCGCTTCTACTTCCTGCTCGACCGCACGAAGAAGACTCCGGGGCCGCCGGGCTGCTTCGCGTTGAGATCGTAGAACAGAGTTCCCAGAGTCTGCCGGTCGACAGCGACGGTGCGCGGCCAGCCGCGTCCATCGATTCGACGTCTCGGGTTATACACGGTGATCGAGTTTCTGTAGTCCCACGTCACGCCGTCGTCGTGTGATTCGGTGAGGTCGTACGCCCACTCGCCATCCTGGCCGACGCCATACACGATCGACGTCAGAATCACCGTCCCGTCGTCGAGCGCCGTCAGGTCGTAGCCGGCCACGCCGAACGTCGGCAGCGCATGGAGCGGGGTCCAAGTCTTTCCTTCATCGGTCGAACGCAGCCCGCGGACGACGTCCAGGGGAATCACCGCTCCCTCGCGGGTCGAGTTGACCACCGGGGCCCCGCTGATCAGCGTTCCCCTCTTCGTCCGCACGATCGGCACCATGCCGTGGTTGCGTCCATCGCCGAACGGCGTGACCTCGCTCGTCTCGGCGTTGAACGTGACGGTCCGGTCATAGAGCGGCAGCACCCACCGCGTCGGGCTCAACTCAAGAACTGAATGACGCAGGCAGCTGTAGTTCGTGATCCCCTCCAGCGGAACCCCACCCACCTTCCCCCACGTTCGGCCGTGATCCTTGCTGACGGTGAATTGCGGCTGCCGCCATAACCGCTCGCCGTCCTTGTGGTAGCACGACCAGTGCAGCACGATCGAGCCGTCCGACAGCGTCGTCAGCGACCCCGGATAGATTGAGCAGTCGGTGATCCCCGGCACCGCCGAAGAGGCGCTCCACGACTTCCCCCCGTCGGTCGAACGGCTGAGGAGCAGTTCCTTCCCGCCGCCCCCTTCCTTGTTGTAGACCGCCAGCAGGTCACCGTTCGCCGCCCGGCACAGCGCCGGATGAACGTGCCCGCCGATCACGTCCGCCACGCGCACCGGCGGCTCGGGCGTGCCTCCCGCCGCTATGGCAGTGACGATTCCAAAGCAGAGCGTCATGGACGACATGGACGGTCTCCCCGATCGAACCAGCGACAAGAGCGTGCTTCAGTGCGGTCCTATCGTGCCAGAAAGCAGGTCACGATAGCCAGCGAGCGGAACGCCTCGCACCCCGGCTGCGGCTCTGAGCAGCCGGGGTGCCGGATCAAGCGGTATGCCGCAACGGACACCGTCTGAATCCGATGTGGTCACCGCGTCCAGTCGTCGTCTTCATCAGGCTGGAATTCGTCAGGATGTTGAATGGCTCCCAACTCCAGCTCGGTCGAACGCGCCGTCTCAATTTCGATCTCTCGATAGTGCTGAATCAGGTTCCTCAGGGCTGGCAGGCTCACCGGTTCCTCTTTATCACCCTGTCCTTCCGAAACGACAAACGGCAGAGTTCCTGCTTCAATTTCATCCGTCAGTTGCTTCAACAGGTGACGATCGTCCTGCCAACTATTCTCGAAGGCATCAATTTCTACGAGAGGTCTTCCGTCTGCCACGCGCTGTCGAATCTCGGCAATCGAATACGGAGTCAGTTTTCGCAAGCGGGAAATGAGATCCGTCGTCAGGGAACCCGCGGCGACCCGAAATCGAAGCGTGGACATTTCGTATTCCCCGAGACTCCCCTCGCAGGAGCGTTGCGTTGGCCGCCCACGCCGCTCTAATCTGCGTCGACCTGATGAGTCTACAATCGAATGGCCGGACGCGCCCTCAAGCCCGGAGTTTCTTCATGTCCCAAGCCCTCACACAGCGCCTGCTGGCCGAACTCGAAGCCCTGGTCCTCATCGACCCGCACACACACATCAACCCGCACGCGGCCGCGTCGAAGACGCTCGCCGACATCATGGGCTATCACTACTACACCGAGCTCGCCCACTCGGCCGGTCTCCCCAAGGCCCGCATCGAAGAGCCCGGCATCTCGCCGAAAGAAAAGGTCGGCCGGCTCGTCGAGAAGCTCGGCGAGATCGACAACACCGCCCAGTTCAGCTGGCTGCTGGAGATGTGTGCGGCGTTCTTCGACTTCAAGGACGACCGCATCGATGCTTCGAACTGGGAGCGTCTCTACGACGCCGCCGAGAAGCGGATGTCGCAACCCGACTGGGAGCAGCAGGTTCTCAAGAAGAGCAAACTGGAGCAGGTCTACCTCACGAACGACTTCGACGACCCGCTCTCCGGGTTCGACACGAAGCTCTACGTTCCGTGCCTGCGGACGGACGACCTCGTGTTCCACTTCGCCAGGCCGGCCGTCCGCGAGCGGTTCGTGAAGGCGACCGGAGTCGAGCCGGGAGATGCGGCGAGCTTCACGGCCGGCATCGGTAAGCTCTTCAAGCACTTCCTCTCCCGCGGAGCCCGAGCCTGCGCCATCTCGCTCCCGCCTGACTTCGAGCCGCTCCCCGTCTCGCCGCTCGCCATGGACCCGATCCTCAAGGCGATCGCCACCGGCAAGGAGCTGTCCGCCGACGAGGCCCGCACGGCCTCGCGATTCACCTTCTGGACCCTCGCCCAGCACTGCCGCGAACACCGTCTCCCGTTCGACCTGATGATCGGCGTCAACCGCCGCGTCTATGAGGACGGCGTCTACCAGGGGCAGGACCTGTTCGACCAGCGGACGAGTCTCATCCTCTATCGCCGCCTGTTCAACGACTTCCCCGAGGTGACGTTCCCGGTCTCAGTGCTGTCGCAGGTCGCCAACCAGGAGCTCGTGAGCTACAGCTGGATCTTCCCGAACGTCGTCACCAACGGGCACTGGTGGTACTCGAACATCCCGACGTTCATCGAGCTCGACTGCCGCGCCCGCCTGCAGGCGGTGCCGAAGACGAAGCAGATCGGCTACTACAGCGACATGTACAAGCTCGAGTTCGCCCTGCCGAAGTTCGGCATGTACCGCCGCGTGCTGGCGAAGATCCTGGCCGAAGACTTCGTGATCGGCCGCGGATGGAGCGAGCAGCGGGCGATCGAACTCGGCAAGCTGAACCTCCGCGGGAACGTCGAGACGATTTTCGGCCGCTGAGGGTCGCCTTTCGCGGATCGATAAATGGCACTCGCTGCGCCTCGCTTCAGGCATCCCACCGCGAAGGGGACTCGACAACCTCGCGCAACGTCCGCTCCAGAACCGGAGCCCAGCGATCGACGGAATACTCGGCCTCGACCCATCGCCGCGCCGCCGCTCCCATGCGCTCGCGCAATGCCTGGTCGTCGATCAGCGTCGCCAGTGCGTCGCGCCATTCCTCGACAGTCCTCGCCAGAAGCCCCGTTTCACCAGGCCGGACGATCTCGCAATTCGCCCCCACCGGCGAAGCGATCGACGGAATGCCGGCCGCCATGTATTGCAGCAGTTTCGCCCCGCACTTGTAGCGCGCCCACTCGTCGTCGTGGAGCGGCATCAGGCCGACATCGAACGACTGCACCAACTCGACCTCACGCGCTGCCGACCAGCGTTCAAATCGCACCGGCAACCCGCCGAAGGCCCCGCCCGACGGCGGCCGCTCGGCCACGAGGTGAAATTCGATCGCGTGCCGGTCGATCAGCGGCCGCAGCGCCGGCAGGATCGGTTCGAGGTACTGAGAATTGTACGCCGTGCCAATCCATCCCACCCGCAACGGCTTCCGCGTGTCGGCGTCCCCTTCACATGGTGAACGGCGCACAGGACTGTAAGCCGCCGTATCCACAACCGTGGGCACGATGCTCACCGCCTCGTTTCGCGGCAGGACGACCTCGCGAAGCGCGACGTTCCCCACAACGACATGATCGGCCAGCCCCACCAGCCGTTCGAACTTGCCGGGATTCAGCAGAAAAATGGCATCATCGACATCGAGCACCATCCGCCGAGACACCCGGCGAAACAATCGCTCGAGCCCCGTGAACCCGCTGCTGAGGATCTCACGCTCCACGAACGTGACGTCGTGCCTGTCGATCGCTTCCTGCAGCGCCTCGAACGTCCGGTGAACGACGCGGAGCGGCTCGCTGAGTCGATTCCCGAGAAATCGCAGCCCACGATACTTCTCCGGCCAGCTCGGTCGAACCGTGCAGACGTGCCCCTGCGATTCCAGGTAAGGAACATACTGCAGCACGCGGAACCGGCTGGCGGGCACCTCGCGCCCCGACGTCAGAAACAGGATCCGCAAAGGTGCTCCTCAGTGTCGCTCGACATTCCATGTCGTGACTCGGCGTGGAACGGTTCGAGAAATCTTCTCGAAGCCCGACGGACGATCGCGAACTGTTGCGACGAAGAGGAACATTGCGCCGATCGACGCGTCAAACTACGTCGCGGCCAGCTTCTTCACAAACTCCGCATGGTCATCCGATTTCATTCCGTCCTGAAGAACCGCAAGCACCTTCGCATAGTCATTCGAAAGAAAGGCTTCCGGGTCCAGCCACAGTCCGGGGAACACCCGGGACTTCAGCAGTCCGCCGGCGTCCGGACTCATCTCGACGAAGACACCGTTCTCGCGGATGAACCACACCACGCGCCGCTGCCGCGCGACGATCACAAGATACTCCGTCACGCCGTACCGTTCGTAGTCGCGTTTCTTCGAGTGGAGATCGTAGGAAGCCGTGCTGGAAGCTACCTCGGCGACCAACTCGGGCGACCCAATGAGATAGTCGTCCTCGCGAATGCGTGTCTGCCCGTTGGCGATGACAAGCACTCCGTCCGGCTGCACCTCGCTGTCGCCCCCGAGAACCGTTGTGAGGTTCGGCATAAACTCCGTGCCTGGCGTCTGCCCACGATACACCCCTAGCCATGTGCACAACAGGCCGTCGGGTAAGCCGTGACGAGTCTTGGCTGGCGAAGGCACCTGGACAACTCCACCGATGAGTTCCGCGCGAAAGCCGGGGGGCATTTGTTCGTAGCGATCGTGGAATGCCCGCTGATCGAGATGATCCCCCGCTTCCAACTCGGGAATCGTCGGGGCCGATGGAATTTTGATAGAGCTGTTGAGAACGGTCATAGGGAGTCTCATCGACGACCAACATCGAAGCGTGGATCGGTGAATGGAGTTCGTGCATCCCCTCCGTCCATTCTATCATCGAGGGGAAACTCAGCGGACATCTCTTCTTGACGAGCGCTCTACGCGATCACCTCGCGGATTGGCTCGACCTCCTCCACCCCCACCAGCTTCTGATCCAGCCCGCTGTAGAAGTAACTCAGGCGGTTCGGATCGAGCCCGAGCTGATGCAGAACCGTCGCGTGCAGCCGCTTCACATGGAACGGCTTCTCGACGGCGTTCGCACCGAACTCGTCCGTCGCGCCGACGCTGACGCCCCCCTTGATGCCGCCACCCGCCATCCACATCGTGAAGCCATACGAGTTGTGGTCGCGGCCCGTCCCCTGGGCGTACTCGGCGATCGGCTGACGGCCGAACTCACCTCCCCAGATGATGAGCGTCGAATCGAACAGTCCGCGCGCCTTCAGATCGCGAATCAACCCCGCAATCGGCAGGTCCGTGTTCCCCGCATGGTAGCTGTGATTCTTCACCAGGTCGCCGTGAGCGTCCCAGTTGGCGTCGTTGTGGTTGCCGCCGGAGTAAATCTGGACGAAGCGGACGCCGCGCTCGACCATCCGGCGGGCGAGCAGACACTTACGCCCGAAGTCCTGCGTGCGCGGGTTGTCGAGTCCATACAGCTTCTGCGTCGCCTCGGTCTCCTGCGTCAGGTCGCCCGCTTCGGGTGCGCTCTGCTGCATCTTGTAGGCCAATTCGTAGCTGGCGATGCGGGCCGCGAGGTCGGTGTTGTCCGGCCTCGCCGCCAGGTGCCGCGCGTTTTCTTCGCCCAGGGCATCGAGCAACTGACGCTGCAACTCGGGCGTCATTCCTTCCGGCGGCGTGAGGTCGAGAATCGGCGTCCCCTTCGTCCGCACGACGGTCGCCTGATACGTCGCCGGCATGAAGCCGCTCGTCCAGTTCTTCGGACCGCTGATCGGCCCACCGGTCGGATCGAGCATCACCACGAACCCGGGCAGGTTCTCGTTCTCCGACCCGAGACCATAGTTCACCCACGACCCCATGCAGGGGAACCCGCTCAGGATCCGGCCCGAGTTCATCATCAGCATCGCCGACCCGTGAATCGGCGACTCGGCCGTCATCGAATGCAGGAACGCGATGTCGTCCGCACACCCGCCCACGTTCGGAAAGAGATCGCTGATCCACTTCCCGCACTGGCCGTACTGTTTGAACGCCCACTTCGGCCCGATGACTCGTCCTTCGTTTCGATGCCCCCCGCGGCCGAACACCTTCACCGGGACGGTCTTCCCGTCGAGCGGATACATCTCGGGCTTGTAGTCGAACGTATCGACCTGGCTCGGCCCGCCGTACATGAAGAGGAAGATGACGTTCTTCGCCTTCCCTTCGAAGTGCGGCTGCTTCGGGGCGAGCGGGTTCTTGTAGGGAGCGGCCCCCGCAGCCGTCGCGTGCTTCGTGAAAAAACCGTCGCGAGAGAGGAGATCGTTCAGCGCGAGCCCGGTAAAGCCTGCGCCGGCTTCCCACAGAAATTCGCGCCGCGTGCGGCCGCAGAAGGTCGAACCGGGCGAAGCTGGCGACGTCATGATCCACTCCCCAAAGCAACGAACCGCGACCGGACGGCCGGAACTCGACCGCTCCACATCGCCTCATTCATTCTCGCAAAGCCGGACGCGGTCTGAAAAGCCCGGCGTCCGGTGTTCATGGCTTGGACGCGACGTCTATGTTTCCGAGCAGACACGGAGAAAACAAAGGCATTTTAACAGGAGCAAGCAGAGGGAGCAGAGGAAATGCAGGTGTCGAATGGCGCTGATGATGCATGTCACAACATGCTGATCTTCGCCTCTCCTGGCCTTCTCTCTGCTTCCTCTGCTTGCTCCTGTTAAAAAATGCCTTTCGCGATTCTGCCTTGGTCTTCTCGACTCCGTCGATTGAAGGATGCGCCCTGACCCGAACCAGCACCCATCCGGCAAGTGACTTTCCCCCATCGCGGTATGCTACACTTCACACAATTCCCAAATCCCAATCACGCCCCTCGCAAGCCGCTCTCTTCCCGATGTCGATCTCCTTTCGCCAGTTCGGCGACACCATCTGTCAGCTGGCGAACGCCCTGGAGCGACTCGAGAGCCAGTCGACGATGCTGCAGATCGCCCCCCTCGCGGGCCGCGAGTGGTTCGAACTGCTGCGGCAGAAGCTCGTCCCGCAGCTCAAGGACGACGCCTTCCTCGTCGTGGCCGTCGTCGGTGGAACCAACATCGGCAAAAGCGTCGTTTTCAACCACCTCGCCGGCTGTCGGGCCAGCGCCACCAGCCCTCTCGCGTCGGGAACCAAGCACCCCGTCTGCCTCGTCCCCACCGGATTCACCGAGCGGCACGACCTCCCTTCGATCTTCTCCGGCTTCGATCTCCGCCCGTGGAGCGAAGCCTCGCAGGCCCTCGAAGACCACGCCGAGCATCTCCTTTTCTGGCGCGACAGCCCCGGCACCCCGCACAACCTCCTCGTCCTCGACACCCCCGATATCGACAGCGACGCCCCCGTCAACTGGCAGCGGGCCGACCACGTCCGCCGCTCGGCCGACATCCTCATCGCGATCCTCACGCAGCAGAAGTACAACGACGCCGCAGTGAAGCAGTTCTTCCGCCGTGCGGCGCAGGAAGACAAGGCGGTCGTCATCGTCTTCAACCAGTGCCTGCTTCCCGACGATGAGGCCTACTGGCCGCTGTGGCTCGGCACCTTCTGCCGCGAGACCGGCATCGTCCCCGAGATCGTCTACGTCACCCCCAACGACCGCCGCGCCGCCGAAGAAAACCGCCTCCCGTTCTACGAGCGACGCTGGCCCCCCGAAGGCGAAGCCGCTCAAAAAACCGGCGGAGGTCATGCCGAGGCCCGCACCCCGGCCGAAGGCTCGTCCGTCCGCAGCCCCGCCGAAGACCTCTCGCGGTTCCGCTTCGCCGAAGTCAAACTCCGCACGCTCCGCGGCTCGCTCCAGCATCTCTCCAGCACCGACCTGGGTGCCCCCGCCTACCTCCGCGAAGTCCAGGCCCGCAGCGCCGAGTTCCGCACCGTCGCCGAACGCCTCTCGTCCGAAAGCGTGATCCGTGTCTCCGACTGGCCCGTCCTTCCCTCATCACTCTTCGTCGACCAGCTGCGCGAGTGGTGGGCCCAGCACCAGTCCGATTTCGCCCGCAAGGTGACCGGCGTCTATTCGACCGTCACCAAGGGGATCGTCTGGCCCTTCAAGAAGGCCCGCGATTACCTCCAGGGGGAACCCGTCCCGCCGATCGACCAGTACCGCGACCGCGAATGGTCGGCCATGCTGAGTGCGGTGCAGCAGGTCTTCGAAAAGCTCGAATTCATGAGTGAGTCGGGGAACGAACTTCTGCGTCCCCACTTCACCCGCCTGCTCGCCGGAGCCCCACGCCAGGCACTCATCGACCGCCTCAAGACAGCCCACGCGAGCGTCGATTTTGCAGCCGAAGTCCGCTCGGTCGTCGACATCGAGATGGAACGTTTCCGCACCGAAGCCCCGGACAAGTTCCGCCTGCTCCGGAACTTCAAGGACCTCACCGCCTACGCCCGTCCTGTCACCAGCCTCGTCCTCTTCTCGATCGGCTTCGGCCCCGCGGGGGAAGCAGTCGCCCCGGTGATGGCCCATGCAGTCACCACGATGATGGGGCACGTCGCGTTCGACATCGCCGGCGGCACCGCCGTTGCGGCCGCAGGGGAAGTGGGAGTTGACGCGGCCGGCCGGGGTGTCGGTTTCGTGCAGGCGAAGATGCAACGCCTCGAAGCGGGCTTCACGCAGCGCCGCCTCACCTGGATGCTCGACCTCCTCAAGACGCACCTCCTCGGCACGCTCCCCGAGGAACTCGCCGCCGCGGCCGCCATCCCGCAGTCCGAAGCCTTCCGCGCAGCACAGTCGCTCATGGCACAACTCAACCGCCAGCTCGCGGCCGCGCCGACAGTTTCACCCTGATCGCGCCAACGCTGTGATTCCGGCGCAGACCGATGTGTTGATCGCTATTTTTCGCCCACATCTGCTCGTCCGCGCTGGCTCGTTCCGTCGAAAGGCCCGCACTACAATGCCCCCATGCCTTCCTCGGACCCCAGCCCCGCCCCCATTGACGCCGGCACCGTCGCCATCTATGGCGTCGGGCTGATCGGCGGATCGCTGGCGGCCGCGCTCAAGGAACGAGGGATTGCCCGACGGGTCCTTGGTGTCGGCCGCAACCGCGAACGGCTCGACGCCGCCCGAGCGATGGGCCTGATCGACGAGAGCTTCGTCGACGCCGATGCAGCAGCCCGCGAGTCCGATCTGCTCGTCTTCTGCACCCCCGTCGATCAAATCGCCGCAGGGGTCCGCCGCGCCGCCCCGCACTGCCGGCCCGGAACGCTGATCACTGATGCGGGAAGCGTCAAAGGCCCGATCTGCCACGAACTCGAAGGCGTGCTGCCCGACGGCGTGACATTCCTCGGCTCCCATCCGATCGCCGGCTCCGAGAAGGCGGGTTTCGAACACTCGAAGTCGGACCTCTACCAGGGCAAAGTCTGCGTCCTGACGCCGACCGCCTCGACTCCGAAGGCGGCCATCGAGCGACTTCGCACATTCTGGTCGAGCGTCGGATCGCGCGTCCTCGAGATGTCGCCCGAAGAGCATGACACGGCGCTGGCCATGACGAGCCACGCCCCGCACGTCATCGCGTCGGCCCTCGCTGCCATCCTGCCGGAAAATTTTCGCCAGTTCACCGGGACCGGCTTCCGCGACACGACCCGCATCGCCGCGGGCGACGCCGATCTCTGGGTGGCGATCCTCGGTCAGAACGCGAGCGCAGTTCTCGACGTGCTGAATGAGTATGATCGAACCCTCGCTGAGTTTCGGACAGCGCTCAAGATGGATGACCGAGCTACGCTGCGTCGCCTGCTGGAGCTCGGAAAGATCCATCGCGACGCGCTGTAATAGCGTTCCCTTGTCTCACACTCTCTTAGACTCGGTCCTCGTTCAATGCTCTGGGAAGTTGAAATCACCCCCGTTCCGAGTGAAGTCGATCGCGAGGGGGCGCACGTCGTGTCCGAGGCCCGCAGGCTCGGGCTTGGTTCGATCCGCGAGGTGCGGGCGGGGAAGTCGTTCCTGATTCAGACCGACGCCGACGAAGCGGCCATCCAGCGGGCGGCGGCCGAGTTGCTCGTCGATCCCGTCGTCGAACACTGGAAGGTGCGCAAGCTGTCGGCCGCTGCGGGCAAGTCGGCCAACGGATCGAACGGCGTGCTGCTCAACGTCCTGTTCAAGCCGGGCGTTACCGACAACGTCGCGCTCAGCACGCGGCAGGCGCTGCAGGACTCGGGGCTCACCACCGAAGCCGTCTCTACGTGCCGCACGTACCACATCAACGGCGACGCCAGCGACGCCGAACTCAAGCGGCTCGCCTCGCGGGTTCTCGCCAACGACGCCATCGAACATGTCATCACCGGTCCGCTCCACATGGACCGCATCTCCCTGGGGAGCGGCTACCAGTTCCAGCTGACCCACGTCGCCATTCGCGGAATGGACGACAAGGCGCTGATGGATCTCAGCCGCACGGGTCAGCTCTCCTGCTCTCTCCCCGAGATGCAGACGATCCAGAAGCACTACGTCGAGCAGCAGCGCGACCCGACCGACGTCGAGCTCGAAACGATCGCCCAGACCTGGAGCGAGCACTGCTCGCACAAGACGCTCGCGGGGCGCATCCACTACCGCGACGACGAGCGCGACATCCACTTCAAGAACATGCTGAAGGAGACGATCTTCGCCGCCACCGTCGAGATCCGCCGCCGGCTGGGGGACGCCGACTGGTGCGTGAGCGTCTTCCGCGACAATGCGGGCGTCGTGAAGTTCGACGACCAATTCAACGTCTGCTTCAAGGCCGAGACGCACAACCACCCGTCTGCCATCGAGCCCTACGGCGGAGCCAACACCGGCCTGGGCGGCGTCATCCGCGACCCGCTCGGCACGGGTCTCGGCGCGAAGCCCGTCTGCAACACCGACGTTTTTTGTTTTGCTCCGCCCGACACTCCCGATTCAGAGCTTCCGCCGGGCGTGCTGCATCCCAAGGTCGTGGCTCGTGGCGTCGTCTCGGGCGTCCGCGACTACGGCAACCGCATGGGCATCCCGACGGTCAACGGGGCGATCGTCTTCGACCCTCGCTACATCGGCAACCCGCTCGTCTATTGCGGGAACATCGCGCTGATCCCCGTCGATCAGTGTGAAAAGCGGATGCAGCCCGGCGACTGGATCGTCGCCGTCGGCGGCCGCACGGGTCGCGACGGCATCCACGGAGCCACGTTCTCGTCGATCGAGCTCGACGAACACAGCGAAACGGTCTCTGGCGGCGCGGTGCAGATCGGCAACGCGATCGTCGAGAAGATGGTGGCCGACGTGGTCCTCGCTGCGCGCGACCGGGGTCTCTATTCGTCGATCACCGACTGCGGGGCGGGGGGCTTCAGCAGTGCGGTGGGCGAGATGGGGGCCGACACCGGCGCCGAGGTGTGGCTCGACAAGGCCCCGCTCAAGTACGCCGGTCTCTCCTACACCGAGATCTGGATCTCCGAGGCTCAGGAGCGCATGGTCCTCGCCGTCCCGCAGAAGCACTGGGACGAGTTCCACAAACTGTGCGAATCCGAAGGGGTCGAAGCGACGATCATCGGCCAGTTCACCGACACGCACCGGCTGGTGTTGAAGTACCACGGAGAGCAGGTGGCCGACCTCTCGATGGATTTCCTCCACGAAGGCCGCCCGCCGGTGGTGCGGGAGGCGGTGTGGGAAGAAGGAGTCAGGAGTCAGGAGACAGGAGACAGGAGTAAAGCCCCTCGCCACGTTGCGGGGCCATCGACCGACACTGCCACCGGCGCACTGCTCCACATCCTCGGCTCGCTCAACGTCTGCAGCAAGGAATGGGTCATCCGCCAGTACGACCATGAGGTCCAGGCGGGGAGCGTCGTCAAACCATTGGTCGGGGTCTGCGACGACGGCCCGTCCGACGCAGCCGTCGTGCGGCCTGTGTTGACGTCGAACCGCGGCCTGGCCGTCAGCTGCGGAATCAACCCGCACTTCGGCGATCTCGACCCGTACTGGATGGCGGCGTCGGCCATCGACGAAGCGGTCCGCAACTGCATCGCCGTCGGAGCGAACCCCGAGCGGATCGCGATCCTCGACAACTTCTGCTGGGGGAACACACAGCGTCCCGAGACGCTTGGCTCGCTCGTCCGTGCGGCCCTCAGTTGCCGCGACGTCGCCATCGCCTTCGGCACGCCCTTCATCAGCGGGAAGGACAGCCTCAACAACGAGTTCTCGTACGTCGACAAGGAGGGGGTGAAGCAGACGGTCGTCATTCCGTCGTCGCTCCTCATCAGCGCCCTCGGCCAGATGGACGACGTCAACACCGCCGTGACGATGGACGCCAAAGAGGCGGGCAACGCTGTCTACCTCGTCGGCGAAACGAAGGACGAGCTCGGCGGCAGCCACCTGCACCTCGTCCGCGGGACGACCGGCGGAGCAGCCCCGCGTGTTGACCTCGAGCGGGCCCCGAAGATCTTCGCCGCCATGCACAAGGCGATCTCCTCGGGCCTGATCCGCGCCTGCCACGACCTGAGCGAAGGGGGCCTCGCGGTCGCCGCGGCCGAGACCGCCTTCAGCGGCGGCCTTGGCCTCGACCTCGACCTTGCCCCGCTGGCCGCGTCAAAGCTGTCGGACGAGACGCTCCTCTTCTCCGAGAGCAACACGCGATTCCTGGTCGAAGTCCCCGCCCCCCGCACCGCCGACTTTGAGCAAACGCTCGCCGGTCTGCCGGTGTCTCGCCTCGGCAAAGTGACCCACGGCGACCGTCTCGTCATTCGCTCCGGCGCAAAGATGCTGATCGACGCCCCGCTGGCGGAACTCAAGGAAGCGTGGCAGGCGCCGCTGCGGTGGGACTGACCGGCGGCATCCTGCGGCGTTGCCGTCAATCGTGCAGCGTCTGCACTCGCTTCTGGAGGGCGACGTTCTTGCTCTGGTAGCGGTTGAGGAGGCTGCCGGCCGAGAACAGTTCGTCGCGGATGAACTCGACGTCTTCCGAGCCGATGGCGCTGTCGAAGATCGGCATCAGGTACTGGCAGCCGAGCTTCGAGGGCTGGAAGCGGTGGGCGTCGTAGAGCGACGTGTGGAGCATCCGCGGGTGGATGATCCGCCACTGATCGCGGAGATGGTTGGCGTCGATCGAGTCGAGCGTGAAGCCGCGCTCCTCGCACCACTGCAGCGTGGCGACGGCGTTGTTCTGCCCCTGTTCGAGGAGGTCGACTGCTTTGCCGCCGAGCTGGGCCGCGTAGAAACGGTCGAAGCGGATGGGCCGGCCGCCGCGCTGGGTATGGCCGACTTTTCGCGTGAAGAAGACAGATTCCGCCGATTCGTGGCGGCGATGCATGCGGAAGAAGTCGTCGCCGAGCCGCTTCGCCATGATCCGCTTCAAGTGTTCTGCGGTCCCGCTGAACATGACGTTGCCGGCCGGGTCGACGCTGCTGGTGGAGATGGCGCCCAGCTGCTTGCCGTCGGGGCCGACGACGCCTTCCCCGACGACGATGACCGCGTGCTTCTGAAGCGAGTAGAGCTCCCGCAGGCGCGATTCGAGGGCGTCGAGGTCGAGCGGGACTTCGGGGATGAGGATGATGTCAGGCTGGCCGTAGGCCGAGCCGAGGGCGATGTAACCCGACTCGCGTCCCATCACTTCGATGATGGCGATGCGGCGGTGGCTTTCGGCCGTGGTGCGGATGCGCTCGACGCCCTGGGCCACGACGAACACAGCGGTCGCGTAGCCGGGAGTGGCGTAGTTGATGATGTCTGCCAGGCGGACTTCGGGCCGTCCGGGAAGCCTGCGGTAACGCCGCTCGCCGCCGACTTCTTCGAGCGCCCACTCGTTGGGTTCGTCGATGTAGTTGAGGCCGAGGTCGTTGTCGATCGTCTTCGGCGCGAGGACGCAGGGGAACGCTTCGGACAGGGGCTGCATGCCGTTGAGGGTTCCGTCGCCGCCGATGCAGAGGAGGCCGTCGATATTGAGAGCGTGGAACGTCCGCTTCACCGCGTCGACCTGCTCGCGGTTCGAGGGGTCGATGTAGGTGCGCGAGGCGCCGAGGAGCGTCCCGCCATGGCAGGGGTCGAGTTCGGGGATCGTCTGGTAGAGGGGGTTGAGGCGGACGTGCGGGGCGCGGGTGTCGAGAAGGCCCGCGAAGCCGCGGATGAAGCCGAGGACTTCGATTTTGTGCTGGTTGGCACGTTCGACCGCCCCGTAGATGGTGGCGTTGAGGGCGGGCGTGTCACCCCCGGCGGTGAGGATGGCGATGCGTTTCATGGGGTGGCTCATCTCCGCGTGCCGTCTTGGGCGGACTACGTCGCGGCGACGTGATCCGGGGCCTGTTGCTTCGCGTACGATAACTCACGCCCGGAAAAATGCCGATGCCGGTTTTCGGACCGGCCACGCCCTTCGCAAAGCCTGAGGGACGTGGCACCCCCTGGTATTCCGCCTCGTCCAATCGTGGGGGTTTGGTGTCCCGCGTTCCGGGCCTTCGCCGAGCCTCAGACCCGGCCACCCGACCGCAAGTTCTGGAGACGCGATCCCCAGGCCGTGCCGACAACGCGGCACTATTTTCCGGCGAGGACGTTCAGCATCGCCGCGGCGAATTGCGGGAGGTCATCGGGCTTGCGGCTGGTGACGTGATGGCGGTCGACGACGACCACCGCGTCTTCCCACACCGCTCCGGCATTCACCAGGTCGTCTTTGATGCCGGGGTATACCGTCACTTTGACGCCGCGGTAGACTCCGGCCGAGATCGGGATCCAGCCGCCGTGGCAGATCGCCGCCACCAGCTTGCCCGCCTCGTGGAACTCGCGGACCAGCGACTGGACCTTCGGGTCGCGGCGGATCTTGTCCGGCATCCAGCCCCCCGCACAGAGCACGCCCTGGAAGTCGGACGATTTCATATCGGAGATCGCGGCGTCCGACGTGCAGGGGTAGCCGTTCTTGCCGACGTACTTGCGGCCCGCTTCGGCTCCCGCCACCGTCACGCGCACGCCGGCTTCGATCAGCCGCAGCTTCGGGTACCAGAGTTCGAGGTCTTCGTAGTCGTCTCCCACGAAGGCGAGAACGCTTTGACCGGAGAGGGGGCGGGCAGGCATTGGGGAGTTCCTATGGTCGGAGGCGGGCGAATCGGGAGGGGACTGCCTTCATTTTCGCGGATGGCTGTCGCGGTGGGAACTGCACAACACTCTCGATGCTGGCCTCTTGTGAAGGGTCGGCGGAAACGGATATGATGCAGTCCCGCACGGAGGGTGGGATCTCCTCATTAATTTCCTTCCCATCAAACCTCACACCGCGGTTCGGCCATGCAGGTCCGGTTGGAAGTCGCCCACCAGAAGGCGAACGTCAAACGGGTCGTCCTGAAACAGGACGCGGTCATCGGCCGCAGCGCCGATTGCAGCCTGCGGATTGCGTCGAGCCTCGTCAGCCGGCAGCACTGCAAGTTCACGATCACCGAAGAGTCGGTGAGGATCCGCGATCTCGGAAGCTCGAACGGCACGTTCGTCAACGGAACGAAGCTGGCGCCGAACCAGGACTACGAGATCGAGCCGGACAGCCAGCTGTCGGTCGGCGGCGTGATGTTCGTCGTCCGCTTCGATGCTCCGGTCGCCACCGCGCCCGCACCTGCTCCGCTGCCGACCGAGCCGCCCGGGTCGACGGTCGATCTGCCTGTCGCGCCGCGGGCTCGACGCGAGAAGAAATCGGACGAGCTGACGGCCGAGTGGAGTCCGGAGACAGCCGCTGCGGTCTCTCCCGCACTGGCCGAGACGGCGAGCTATTCGGGCCTGGCGAAGTCCATTGCCGAAGAGAAGGCGCGGCAGCAGCGGGAAGTCGAGGAACCTCGCCGCGCGGCGGACGAATCGAAAGAGGCGACCGTTGCGGCGATGCCGGAGCAACTCGCCGAGATTTCGTCGGACGCTTCGCCGGCCGACCCCGATGGCGAGACCGCCATGGGGTTGGAGGACGCGTCTCCGGTTGTCGAGGACGCGGTCGTTGAAGCGTTGGCAGAGTCGGACGCCGAGGTGGAACCGGTCGAAGAGCTTGAGGCGGCCGAGCTGGTGAATGAGGTTCCCGCGGCCGAGGAGATCGAGACGTTGGAGGCACTCGGCGAGACCGCGTCCGCGCCGGCCGAGGCGGTGGTGGTCGATCCGGCCATGGCCGAACAGGAGGTGGTTTCCGCTCACGCCGGCGACGTGCTGGATGCGGGACTGCTCGACTCGACGCCGGCACCCGGCAGCCCGTTCGCCTTCGGCGAAGCGGCCGCGGGACCGGCGCCCGGGGGATGGAGCGTCGGCGAGGAGTTCACCGAAGCCCCTGCAACGGATGCGGGAACGGTCGAGTCTCCGGCTTCTGTGGAGGAGCCGCCGAAGAAGAAGAAGCTGTTCGGGTTGTTCGGACTGTTCGGCAAGAAGGAGAAGCCCGCCGCGCCTCCGGCAGTCCCGCCGGTCGAGACCCCGGGCGCCGGCTCGGATACGGCGGTCTACACCGAGCTCCCGTCCGCGGCGGAACCGGTCGTGGCCCAGGCAGTTTCCGTCGATCCCGGCGCGGCAGCGGCGGTCGAGGAAGGGGCCTTCGTCACGGAAGTGGTTGAAGCGGTGGTCGTCGAGTCGATTCCCGTGTCGGGAGAGATCGAACCGTCGGCGGCCCTTGCGGCCGTGACGACAGCCGTGCCGGCCGAAGGGGTTGTGGCCGCCGGCGTCGAGGTCGATCCGTACGACACCGTCTCGGTGGCTGTTCCCATCGCCGGGGCGGCCGCTCCCCCGGCAGCCTCGCCCGCCCCGGCCGATGACGACGGCTTTGGCGATTTTCTGAAGCAGATCGGCCAGTAGGCCGTTCGACTTTCGTGTCGTCTCGCCGGCCGTGGAGAGTGCCGTTGACGGAGCGGCTTTGAATCCGTTCTGATCTGTGTGGCCGTCGCGGTCGACTTCGCGGTTATGATGCGAAGATCGGACGAGGCAGCCGGTCCGGTCGCACGGCATCCGATGTGTGGACTCCGAGGCCGTTTTCGTCGGTGTCCAGCTCATCGGGAATGGCGAACGCGATCGTGTTTGCCTCGCCGCTTGTTCCTCCGCCCGTCACGCTTCGCGTGACGGTTCCCTTCGCTCACTGGCTCCTCATGTCGACCCGCGAATCGATCTTCGAAGCGAGCCTCGATTACTTTCTGAGCCCGATCCGGCCTTATCTGCAGGACGACTCGGTCACCGAGATCATGGTGAACGGTCACGCGGAGATTTACATCGAGCGGCGTGGGCGGCTCAGCCGGGTCGATGCGGCGTTTCCGACCGAGGACGCCCTTGAGTCGGCGGTGAACAACATCGCCCAGTACGTCGGCCGGATCATCGACCGCGAGCGGCCGGTGCTCGATGCCCGCCTGCCGGACGGCTCGCGCGTGCATGCGATCATTCCGCCCGGCGCCCGCGGCGGGACGTACCTTTCCATCCGCAAGTTCAAGCGGGATATTTACGGGCTGGAGGATTTCGTCCGGCTCGACAGCCTCTCGGATGCCGGCCGCGAATTTCTCGAGCTGTGCGTGAAGCTGCGGAAGAACATCGTGGTCTCGGGAGGAACCGGGACCGGCAAGACGACGTTCCTCAATGCGCTGTCGTCGGCGATTCCCGAAGAGGAGCGGACGATCGTCATCGAGGACAGCTCGGAGCTGCGGCTGAACCAGGAGCACTGCCTGTACCTCGAATCGCAGCAGCCTGACTCGCACGGCAAGGGGGGACTGACGATCCGTCAATTGTTCCGGGCGTCGCTGCGAATGCGGCCCGATCGCATCATCGTGGGGGAAGTCCGCGGCGGCGAAGCGCTCGACATGGTGCAGGCGATGATCTCGGGGCACTCGGGAAGCCTGACGACCGTGCATGCGAACTCGCCGCGCGACGCCCTGGTGCGGCTGGAGACGCTGTCGCTGATGTCGGACGTGGATATTCCGGTTTACGTGGCGCGGGCGCAGGTGGCTTCGGCCATACATCTCATCGTGCAGGTGACGCGGTTCGTCGAAGACGGCTCGCGGAAGGTGACGCGGATCACCGAGGCATTCGGCCTCGACGAGGCCAATCGCTACCAGTTCCGCGACCTGTTCGTTTCGCACCTGACGGGGACGACGCGCGAGGGCCGCCTGCTGGCCGAACTGCGAATGACGGGCGAACGGCCGACCTTCAGCGGCGATATTGCCGAGCACGGAATGGGCGGGCACGTCCACTACACCCGCGGACTGTGGGACGAGTGAGCTGTGGGACGAATGAGACGCGACGGGTGAGTCGAGGTTCTGCGTCTCTTCCCGTGGAAATGGACGTCGAGTCCCAAATCGCAAAGAGGCCTTCCCGCATCGCGGAAAGGCCTCTCTTGTCCGGCCGATCGAGCCCCCTGTTCGGACGCCCTCTCGTTCAGTTCTGCTGGATGCCGTTTTCCTGGCGGAAGCGGCGTTCGATGTCGGGAACGCGGTCCTTCTGCTTATCCTCGAGCGCCTTCAGCGGGTGCTGTTCCGGCACGGGGAGATCAAGCAGGCGGAGGGCGTAGCGCCAGTAGATCATGGCCATCAGACCCTCTTCGAGAGTCAGGTCTTCGTCGACCAGCTCGACGTAATTGGCGAGAGCCCTGGCGTAGTCGGCCATCCCCTGTTGCAGCATGTCGATCGCTTCGCGGTGCCGGCCGTCCTTGAAGAGACGCTGCCCTTCGGCGATTTCCTGGTGGGCCTTGACGGTAATCGGCTCGCGTTCGAACTGGGCCTTGAGGCGCCAGAAGCGATAGTTCGACGTCTTCTGGTACTGGTCGACCCACTTGCGCTTGTCGGTCTCGGAGATGCTGTCCTTGCGGGCGAGCTCGCGGATGACCGAGTCGTCCGCTTCGAGAATGATGGTTCCGCCGGGGGACTCCCATTCCTCCTTGCCAAAGCCCGGCTTGCCGTTGCGGTACTTCGTGGTCCAGTCGTCGTAGGCTTCGTCCCAGGCGAGGCGCGAGCGTTCGGTGAAGGCGTTGTTGCCGCCGTCGCGCTGCAGGGCGTCGGCGTAGTCGAACTGCGAGCGGGCGGGGTACTGGCGGAAGAGCATCTTCATCATGATGTGCTGCCGCTGGCCGGCCGCTTCCGCCTCGTTGGCGCGGAAGTACCATTCCTTGGCGCAGAGGTAGTTGTCGTCGTCCTTGATGGCTCGTGAGGGGTCTCGGGCGAACTCGGGATCGGGTCCCTTGATGCCGTTCTTCGTGAACTTCGGATCCGGGTCTTCCTTGAAGTACTTGCGGAAATACTGCCACTCGTCCGAGCGGCCGACCTTCTGCCCGAGGATGCGGCCCACGTCCCAGTAGAGTTCCGGAAGGAGCGAGTTCTGCTTGGCCCCTTCCATGGTGAACTTGCCCCCCTCCTTGACCCAGTAATAGCGGTCCTTCACCAGGTCCCATTCGGCCGAGACGTTGTAGGCGAGGTCCCATCCCTGGTAGCGCCATACCTGCAGGTAATGGGGCTGCAGCAGGATGATCGACTTGGCGGCGGCCCGCATCTTGGGCCAGTCCTTCTTCGTTTTGAAGTCGTCGTGCTCGAGCCACAGGACGTTGGTGGCCACGCCCCGCATCCCCAGCAACACGAGGTTCATCGTGGCGCTCGACGGATCGACGTCGCCGAGCGTCGTCTCGCCCAGCTTGTGCTTGTTCCGAAGCTGGGCGAGGACGCCGCCGGAGCTGGTCTGCGCCGAGTCGGCCGGACGACCCAGCCAGATGACCGGGATGAGCAGCAGGACGATGAGGCCCAGGTAAACGAGCTTGCGGTTCTGCGAACTGAGACGGTTCATTTGGATTCCAGCTCCCGCAGCTTGAGACTGTAGTAAGCCAGGAGGAGGCACGGGAACGCGAACGCGGCCAGCGAGAGAATCGCCGGAAGGAGTGCGGAGTCGTACGGGGGCACGGGCTCCGTGAACGGGACATCGAAGCCGTTGGCCACGTACTCGGACATGGTGAAGCGGTCGAAGTTGGGGACGATCTGCGAGACGACGCGGAGCCCGAAGAACGGGATCTTGTCGATCTGCTTGATGATGCGGTTGCGGGCCGTCGGGTCGAGTTCGACCATCGGGTTCTTGTGGTCGTAGATGCGGATCATCGACTCGATGGCTCCGCCTCCCTGCACCGAGCCCTTCACGAGCTGGTCGAGGAAGCTGTGGAACCAGCTGCCGAGGATCAGCAGGAAGAACGTCAGGATCATCGCGACGGGGCCTTTGACGAACGTGCTGGCCGTCACGCCCAGGACGACGATCAGGGCCATCATCAGCCAGATGCCGGCGATCGACTTGAAGTATCCCGAGGCGAACGGAAGGTCCGGCTTGCGGATGAAGAGGTCGGGCTGGGCCATGCCGATGAACTGGTTGGCGTCGAGGCAGCGGACCTCCATCGTCAGAGTGCCGTCCGAAGCCAGGTCGTCGAACAGGTCGATCGTCTTTTTCGTCTTGCTGGCGTCATCGTCGTACGTGAGCTTGCGGTCGATCAATGTCACGACGTTGCCGAATTCGCTGAGCTCGAACGGCTTGAGGGGAATCGCCAGCTTCTTCGCCGCGTTGACCAGAGTGATCTGGGCCAGCAGCGAACGGTTCATGTTCCCTTTGTAGGTGCGGAACGCCTGGAACCGCGATTCGACCCGCAACCGTTCGACCGGCTCCTTGCCCGCTTCCTGCACTTCGACCATGTCGGCCGGCGTCAGATTGTTGAAGGTCCAGATCGCGCGGCCCCGGGTCGCCCCTTCGACGTAGCCGCGGAATTCCCAGATGTCGCCGGTGTTGATGCCCTTCGTGGCTTCATTCCCTTCACGGTCCTTCCACTTCAAGGCGCCGTAAACGGGGACGCGGCAGATCAACTGCGACTGGGCCGATTCCGGCACCTGCCGCACGAGCCAGACGTAGCCAAAGAGGCTCATCACCACCAGGACCATCGTTCCCACGGCGATGAATCCCAGCATGCGTCCCAGCACCACTTCGTTGCGGCGGGCCGGCTTGGTCACGACGGTATGCAGCGACCGGGCCTTGATGTCCTCGGGAAGCCCCCAGCACGAGAGGAGAAGCACCACCGGCAGAATCAGCCATTGAATGGCCGTGAGCACGAACGAGACGTAGACCTTCACCTGGAGTTCGGGGCGGTCGTTGGACTGGGTGAGGAACCACCCGCCGAACAGGAACAGGATGCCGAACACGACGAAGACCAGCAGCGCCTTGCGGCGGATGGCTTCGCGGACGGTGAGCATCGTCAGGGCCCCGACACGACGGGGCGAGATGCCGAGGAAATCCTTCGAGCCTTCGACGATCTCGCGGCCGACCTCGTTGGGCCCGTTGGTTCCGTAGAGGGCGAAGGATCGAATGAAGGCGAACAGCAGGGCGATTGATGCGCCGACGCCGAGAATGAGCAGCCACTGAAGCGCCGCGGACTTCAGATCGAAAGCGACGTATTCCGGAAGCATGGATCAGGCCCCTTTCGCATCGACGGCGGGGCTGTCCATGAAGCGGCGGCCGGGACGCTCGCGGCTTTCGTGGACGACCTTGAGGAACAGGTCTTCGAGGCTGGCGGTCGGGTGGTCGACTCCGTCCACCTTCGCTCCGTGGCGGGCGATGACCCCTTCGATCTCGCGGATCGCCTCGGGGCTGAGCCGCGACGTGCGGATCTGCGTGATGTCCTGTTCCTTCAGCAGTTCATCGACTTTGCCGAGAACCTTCAGTTCGCCCTGGTAGAGGATCGCGATGCGGTCGCAGACGTCCTGGACGTCGGCCAGGAAGTGGCTGCACATCAGGACCGTCTTCCCCTGGTCCTTGAGCTTGAGGATGAGGTCCTTCATTTCCCGCGAGCCGATGGGGTCGAGACCGCTCGTCGGTTCGTCGAGCATGACCAGCTCGGGCTCGTTGATGAGCGCCTGAGCGAGGCCGATGCGGCGGGTCATCCCCTTCGAGTATTCCTTCAACTGCCGGCGGCGGGCGCCTTGCAGGCCGACCAGCTCGATCAGCTTGTTGGCCCGCTCCTTGCGGGTGGCGGCCGGCATGTCGAACAGGCGGCCGTAGAAGTCGAGCGTTTCTTCGGCGTTCAGGAAGCGGTAGAGGTACGACTCTTCCGGCAGGTAGCCGATCCGTTCGTTCTTCGAGACGTCCGAGGCGGGCTTGCCGAACATGCTGATCTCCCCTTCGGTGGGGAACAGCAGCCCGAGCAGCAGCTTGAGCGTGGTCGTCTTGCCCGAGCCGTTGGGACCGAGGAGCCCGAACACCTCTCCTTTGTGGATGTCGAGGCTGAGCGAGTTGAGCGCCCGGACTTTCTTTCGCCCCCAGAAGTCGCGATAGATTTTCGAGAGGTTGCGGATCTGAATGACTGGCTCGGCCGGCATTACTGCCTCTTGCCCGACGCGGGGCGCGAAAAGGGAACTGCGGGTGAAGGAAGGAAATAACGCGAAGAAAATAACAATGCGACGGATCCCCCGCACAGGGCGTTGATCCGATCGCAGCAGAAGACACTGTGTGCCGGCAGGCTGAGCCAGGCCGCGGAGAGACCCAATCAAAGAATGACGAAAAGGACTCTCCGCATCAGCCGCTACGCGTGGCGGGCGTTGCGATGATGGAAAAAAATCGCGTCGGTCGATCGTTCGTCCGGCGCGACCGTCAATCTCGCCCAATAGACTCTATGCAGCGGCCCTGCCCCTTTTCAAGCGATCGCCCGAACTGACGGCAATTGTGAAAGTTACATCAATTCGGGGCCTCAGGGCTTCTCGCTGAGATCGCACCCGCACACCATCTGCCCGCAGCCGGGGCATCCTTGACCATACTTCTGCCGGACCGCCGCATCGAGGTCGACTCCCGCCACGTTCGCGATGGTCGCCAGCCACGCCAGGACGTCGGCGAACTCGGCCGCAAGCTCTTCGTGCGTCCCCTCGCGCAGGGCCGACGCCAGCTCGCCGACCTCTTCCATCAGCCACATGAACGTCCCCTCGACGCCTCGGGCGGCGTCCTTGGACGAATACATCCGGGCGATCAATGATTGCAGCTCGGTCAGTGTCATGGGCGGCGCGTGGATCTGCGAAAAGACAGTGGAGAAGGTGCTGAGATCGCGGTCGAGCCCCACAATAACCGATCGCGACCCACTCGGCACGGGGCAAGGAGTGCGGTATACCAGCGGCATCGAGGATGGTTCATTCTCTCGCTTCGAGGGGACCGCCGCATGCAATTCGATGATTCGATGACTCGACGTTCCTGGTTGCAGCGCAGTCTGTGCGGGACGATCGCGGGCGCTTCGCTTGCGAACACCTTCAGCGGGCGTGGCCCGTGCCATGCTCTCGCCGACGACGATTCGAAGCCTGCGGCCGCGCCAGTCACCTTCGGGTTCAGTCTCTACGGGATGCGGGCCCTGCCGCTCGACCACGCGTTGAAAGCCTGTGAGGAGATCGGATACGACGCGGTCGAACTCGTCGCCAACGACGGCTGGCCCTGCGATCCCGCAAGACTTTCCACGGCCGCCCGCACCACGCTGCGTGGGCAACTCGTCGACCATCGCCTCGCGCTGACGTCGATCATGGAGAACCTGAACGCCCTCGCGGACGATGCGGGGCATCGCAAGAATCTCGACCGACTGAAGGCCGCAGCCGATCTCGGCCATGAGCTTTCACCCAGGTCGCCGCCGGTGGTGGAGACGATCCTCGGAGGGAAGCCCGATCAGTGGAATGCGGTGAAGGGGACGATGGCATCGCGACTGGCCGAGTGGGCCCGGGTTGCCGAATCCGCGAAGACCGTCGTGACAGTCAAGCCGCACGTGGCGGGGGCGTTGCATACTCCCGACGATGCGCTGTGGCTGGTGGAGGAAGTGGCGAGTCCCTGGCTGCGGCTGGTGTATGATTTCAGCCACTATCGGCTGCGGGGACTCGACCTGAGGAAGTCGCTCGAGATGCTCCTTCCGCAGACCGCGTTCATCCACATCAAGGATGCGAAGGGGACGCCCGCCTCATTTAACTTCTTGCTCCCCGGCGAAGGAGATACCGACTACGCGACCCACTTTGACATTCTGAAGAAGTCCGGATGGAAGGGAAGCGTGGTCGTCGAGGTGAGCGGGCAGATCTTCTCCAAGCCGGGTTACGACCCGCGGCAGGCCGCCCGCAGCAGCTATGAGCGCATCGCCCCCGTCATGAAGCAGTCTGGACTTCGTGCTGGTCGGGGCTGAATTCTCCTGAGACCGCCGGATTGCGGGAATTCTTGAGCGGCCGGGCGCATCTCAGTTCACGCGGCTGCGATCGCGGCCGCCTGTCACAACGCTGTTGCGTCAGCCGAAAGCAATTGGCTGCAAGGGGTTTGCAGGCCGGAGGTGTGTGATGCGCCGAGGACTGTGGATTGTCGGGTTGCTGGGGTTGGCGACATTCAGCGGGTGCGGGCGCAGCGAGGCCCAGAGATCAGCTGCCTCACCTCATCCGCCGGGCGCGACCATGACTTCGGCGAAGTCGGTGGTTCCCGCCTCGGCGCCGATGGCGGGTTCTGATGGCTCTGCATCAACCCGCCTTTACACCGAGCACGCGCCTTCCGACGCACCGTTAGCGCGGATGGTGAGAACTCCTGCCCGTGAGACGGGAGAAGCGAAGAGCGCCGCTGACGACCTCTCTTTCGCGCCGAAAGGTGATGCCAAGCCGCGCCACTTTCGTTCAGAACCCGGAGCCGAGAAACCGGCCGATGCCCGGCTGGCACGCATCGACGGCGAGCGGCCGATGAGCGGCCCCGCCGCCCGGCCCGAGATGGTTCCGCCCGCCGCTGATGAATCACGGGGACCAAGCCCGCCGTCGCGCCCACGACAGCAGGCGGGCCAGCTCACGGCCGGCAGCCTCGATGACCAGCGAAACTTTCCGGAATACCTCGACTTCGTCAACAAGTCGCCGCTTCGGGCGCGATTGCCCAATTATCTCCCGTCGTCCCGAGTCGTCGTTACCGTACGAAACGACAAAGGGGACCGCATCCCCGACGCCCGCATCGCCATCCGCCCCGTCCCAACGGACAAGGGACAACCGATCGTCGATGTCGAGCTCGTCACCGAGAGTGATGGACGCGCCGTGTTTCTCGCCGGGCTCGACTACCCCTACGAGCCGCAGTCGTTCCAGGTCAGGGTGACGGCTCCGAACACCGCGCCGCACGAAACCGAATGCTCGTCGAAAGACGGCGAATGGACGATCGTCGTTCCGCAGGCCCCGCACGCCCTGCCGACGCGGCTCGATCTCGCCCTCGTCATCGATGTCACCGGCAGCATGACCGACGAACTCGAATTCCTCAAAGCCGAGATCGACGAGATCGCCGCCCGCGTCAAGGACCAGTATCCCAACATCACGCAGCGGTTCGGGCTTGTCGTGTATCGCGACCACGGCGACGAGTTCGTGACCCGCAAGTTCGACTTCACCGAATCGCTCGCCGACTTTCAGAAGAGTCTCAACGTGCAGCGGGCCGCGGGGGGCGGCGACTATCCTGAAGCCGTACCGGAAGCGCTCGAAGCGGCGCTTTCGTTGAACTGGTCGAACGAAGGGGCCGCCCGCGTGATGTTCCTCATCGGCGATGCTCCGCCTCATGATCGCGACACCGGACGCACCTTCCAGACCGTTCGCACGCTGCGGCAGCGCGGCGTCAACGTCTTCCCGGTCGGAGCGAGCGGGGTGAAGGACGAGGCCGAGTACATCTTCCGAGCAGCGGCGTTCGTGACGCGGTCGCAATACCTCTTCCTGACGGATCACTCGGGAGTCGGCGCTCCGCACGCCAAGCCACAGGCTTCGCGCTACGAAGTCGAGCGCCTCGACCAACTCATGATCCGCATGATCGCGTGGAAGCTGAGCGGCGAGGAGTACCAGGCCGAACGCGTCATTGATGTGGGCGGGACCGAGACGCCGCAGCCCACGAACCCACAACCGGCAACCCGTTTCAGTGCGATTGCCGTTCCCGCGAGGGGGCTACCGCAACCTGGCAGTCCGACGGCCCCCCCCGTCCGGCGCCCGGACATCTCGGCGTCCTGGATCGGCTGGTTCCCTTGGAACAGCAGTGCATTCGAACTGCTGTGGAAGGGCTGCCTGGCGATCGCGGTTGTCGGATTGCTGCTCGGCAGTTCGCTGTGGACCGGCTGCCGCCAGTTGTGCAGCCGAGCGCCGCACGAGGGACCGTTGGGGCCCGCTCCCTCCAACGCTCCGGCGGGGGTGCCTCCAGGGGCGTGATTCGTTCGACCCGACGCCAGTCGCACGCAGGGGCCTCGAACACGACGGATGGACTGAAAGACACGGAAGGGCCGCGCAATCCTTCCGTGGATCTCCTCATTCATTTCCGTGACAGCTGTCCCGTCCGTCGATTCCGTGATCTCTCTGCGGGGCGGACGACTCAGCGGCGACGCGCTGGGCCTCCTCACTGATCGGCCACCTCTGATCCCATCACAGTCTGCCCGGCAGGCCAGCGCGCCGCAGTTTTCCCACGCCGAACGCCGGAACGGAAAACGCGGATCTGTCCCGGTTTCGGTTCAAGATCACGCTTTCCGACATTCGCCACGGCCGATATACTGCGGGGCGTCAGGGAAGAGGTCGAGCGTTCCGCCCCCGGTTGAGCCTTCAATCGGATGCCTCGCTGGTCGATCACATCAACCGCGCTGACTTCCCCCCCGAATGTGCTCCGATCCTCAGTGAACGCTCTCTCTACAGGGTTGTAGAGTAATGCATCATGGTTCTCCCCACATCCCCCTTCAAGGGGCCGAGTCGGCCGCACAGCGGACGCTCGTCGCCGTGGGGGAAGCAGTGAACGGGAAGCTTCCCGCGTCCGAGGTTTCTGCCGGCGCGACGTTTTCCACCGGTCCGACAACGGCCCCTGCGACGGGAACCTCTGGCACCACCGCCGGACCGCACGTCAACGGAAATGGGCAGAACGGATCTGGCCTGAATGGCCACGGGTCGAACGGCAATGGGGTCCGCGGACACGTTTCGACCGAGACAACCGCTCGTCAGAACGGCGTGCTGGAAGCTCGCCCCGCCAACGGCCACGCTCCCCGCATCCAGCCACAACGCGCCCCGAAGGCCGAGCGGACGTCGGCCGCAGCGGAGTCGGGCAAGCTGTTCCGCCTCTCGCGCCGCACGCATTCGCTGTTGGGTGTGCAGGTCCTCTCGTGCGGGTCCTACGCCCCCGAGCACGCGGTCAGCAATGAGGAGTTGGAAAACCAGTACGGCTACGAGAAAGGCTGGATCGAGCAGCGGACGGGTATCCTGTCGCGCCGCTATGCGGCTCCGGATACGGCGACCAGCGATCTCTGCGTCGAGGCCGCCCGCATCGCCATCGAACGGGCGAACGTCAACCCGGCCGATATCGACCTGGTGATCGTCGGAACGTTCACTCCCGATTATCTTTGCCCGTCGACCGCCTGCCTCGTGCAGGATCGCCTCGGCCTCGATGCCGCCGCGATGGATCTGCAGGCCGCCTGCTCCGGTTTCATGTACTCCATGGTCACCGGGGCCCAGTACGTCGCCAGCGGCAACAGCAAGCTGGCCCTCGTTATCGGCGCCGATGTGATGAGCCGCATCGTCAACCCGGCCGACCAGCGGACCGCTCCGCTCTTCGGCGACGGAGCCGGGGCGGTGCTGATGGCTCGCGGCGAACCCCATCAGGGTCTCATCTGCTATCAGATGGGTTCGGATGGTGGTGGCGGCTCGCTGCTCGTGCGGACGCAGGGGGGAACTAAGAACCCGGTGTCGGCGGACGACGTCGCGAACTCCCGCCACATGCTGCAGATGGATGGCCGCAGCGTCTTCAAGTGGGCCGTCCGGGCGGTCACCGAGACGATCGATCTCGTTCTGTCGAAGTCCGGCATGAGCGTGCACGACGTTTCGCTGTTTGTCCTGCACCAGGCCAACCAGCGGATCATCAGCTACGCGATGGAGCAGCTGGGCATCCCGTCGCACAAGGTTTACAACAACCTCCAGAACTACGGGAATACGTCCGCCGCTTCGATCCCGCTGGTGCTCGATGAAGCTCAGCGCGCGGGTCGCATCCAGTCGGGCGACACCATCCTGATGAGCGGATTTGGGGCCGGCCTGAGCTGGGGCACCGCTCTCTTCCGCTGGTAGAGGCCGGGCCATTGCCGATCCGTCGAGCGGAGACGGGACTGTCGGGTGATCATCGCGGCCCGCTGTGTCGCTCCGTAACTCGCCATCTGCCTTCGGGTCAGAGCGTTCTCGGTCGTGCCCCAGGAGCGGTGCTTTGCTCCGCAGATCCTTGCGCATTTGATCCAGTTTGCGCAATTTAGGGGAATCCCTGACGTGAAGCGGCCATTTCTCGCAGAGAACGGAATGCGCCTGTCGCGGATCTGACGACATCTTCGCAAAGCAATATTCTGCAATCGGTTGCGACGAATTGCCTCGTCCAGCATCACGTCTCCAGGAAAGGCATCAATGCCAGATTGTGAGATTCGCGGCGGCACTGTCCTCGACGAACAACCTGCGAAAATCTCCTCCCCACAAGACGATCCGTCCGCGTAACTGGTTGAATGTAGGAATCTTGCGTCGCAATCTGCGAACCCGGGTGGAGTGGGAGAGATGACAGCGACGAGGCAACGAAATGCCTGTTGACCGATTTTGGAGAATAGATACAATCCGGAATTGTGAGAAGTTTGGTAATCTCAGCTCAGGCGCTCAAGTTGATTTCGTCGATAAAACCGTGCGACAGTTCTTGGAGGTCACTGCGGTTCGCCTGTCCCCTCAAATGATGATGACGACACCGCTTCTGACAAGGAAGTGCGCCTGAGCGGTCGTCATTCGGCGAGGTCGGTCGGAAGGAACGGCTGGTACCTGTCGTTACGTTCTGTTGCATCCCGCGACGGTTTTATCGTTGTGGTCCGTTCATGGAGGGAACCTCTCGCGCGGAGGGAGTTCCGAGAGGGCAGCCGTGCGCCGGACGTGAAGCCTCACGTCGTCGGAGCCGCTGCTTCGGAAGGATGCACACGCAATGGCCAAGACGGTTTTCACGACGGGCGAAGCAGCGAAGATCTGCAAAGTCAGCCAGCAGACGATCATCCGCTGCTTCGACTCGGGACAGTTGAAGGGATTTCGCGTTCCGGGCTCGCGGTTCCGCCGCATCCCGCGGGACGTTCTCTACAAGTTCATGAAAGAGAACGGCATCCCGACCGACGCGCTGGAGAGCGGCAAGCGCAAGGCCCTCGTCGTCGACGATGATCCCTCGCTGGTCGAGCTCATCCGCGACACGCTCGAGGCCGACGGCCGCTTCGAAGTCCGCGTCGCCAACAACGGCTTCGACGCCGGCATGATGGTCAAGGAATATCACCCGGACGTCATCGTCCTCGACGTGATGCTCCCCGACATCAACGGCAAGGAAGTCTGCCAGCGGATCCGCACCGATCCCGCGATGGACGACGTGAAGATCATCTGCATCAGCGGCATGGTCGAGCAGGACAAGATCAGCGAGCTGAAGTCGGCGGGCGCGAACGACTTCATGCAGAAGCCGTTCGACACCCTGCGGCTCGTCGAGCGGATGTGCGAACTCCTGGACGTCGAAAAGGCCGCCTGACCGCTGCCTTCTGCCCGTGGGACAGGCTTCCCGCCTGTCCCCTTGGCGTCGCACAATTGAGGCGCGGTCCGGCCTGCGCCGAACCGCGCCTCAATCGAATTTCAACGGACATCAAGACCGCGTCTCTGCGCGAGATCCTGCCCGCATGGACGACCCCGCGCTCACCCCCGCTCTGCGTGCGTGGCTCGAGCGCGAGAAGCTCGAAGCCATGGCCGAGTTCGCGGCCGGTGCGGGGCACGAGATCAACAATCCCGTGGCCGCCATCGTCGGCCGCGTCCAGATGCTGCTTCCCGGCGAAACCAACGCCGACCGCCGCCACCAGCTGCAGACGATCGCCGCGCAGGCGCTCCGCATCCGCGACATGATCGGAGACGCGATGCTCTTCGCGCGGCCTCCCGCGCCCGAGTGCGCCCTGTGCGATCTGACGGAAATTGTCGAACGCGAAGCGGCAACGCTCCGCGAGCTGGCCGCCGCACGCGGCACGTCGATCGAATTCGACCTCCGGCCCCCCGCCCCGGTCTCGGTCGATCGCACGCAACTCGCCATCGTCCTCCATGCCCTCGTCCGCAACAGCTTCGAAGCGCTGCGGAGCGGCGGCGAAGTCCGTGTGGAGGTGTTGTCCGAGCCTCCGCAACCCGAAGCCCGGCCGTCGCCAGAAGAGCCTCGTGGTCCGGCCTCCCTTTTCGGGGCCTGCCTCTTGAGCGTGACGGACAACGGACCGGGATTCTCCGACATCGATCGCCGCCACCTGTTCGATCCGTTCTACTCGGGCCGGCAGGCAGGTCGCGGACTCGGATTCGGGCTTCCCAAGTGCTGGCGCATCATCACCCTCCACGAAGGAACGATCGAAGCCGTTTCCGAGGCCGGCCGCACCCGGTTCGTCGTCCTTCTGCCGCACGCCGGCGGCAGGAATGCCGAAGGCAGGAAGTAGTGCTCACGCTCCCCGCTGGATGATCCCCCGCAGTCGCTCCTGCACCAGATTCAGATGCGTGCGGAGGTTGTAGTACTCTTCCATGTAGCTCAGCGGGATCTCCACCCGGGAGACCTGCGCCTCGAGCGACTGCAGCTGATGCAGACTTTCCTGAGCTTCGCCAGCCGTCATCCCCTCGAACATGCGGTGGTCGAGCTCGCGAAGCTGCGTGTACCAGAGATAGATCTTGCGTCGGGTCCGCCACCGCAGCAGCGGGGGCGTCGCCCGGATCAGCGGCATCGCCAGCACGACCAGGGGGAGCGCCAGCAGTTTCATGCGGTCGACGAACACCGCCAGCCAGAAGGGAAGGAGCCGCTGCAGAAGCGGCGGTCCGTGGCGATAGTACTGATCGGCGTCCTTGCTCAGCGGAATGTCCAGGTACTTCGACGAGGGGAATTCCCCCGGAGCCGAGAGGGCGTCCCCCTTGGAATGAATGCGATGTGCGGCTTCCAGCAGGGCCGTTGTCAGGGCCGGATGGAGCGACTCGTGAGCCACCAGCATCGCCGCCGGCGCCACCACCGAGACATCGGTCGGCGGGGCATGATCTGGAAGGTCCAGCAGTCCCGCAGGAATCCTTACCGACGACAGATGCCGGAACCGCCGCGAGAGAGCCTCGCCGTCATCCATGTTGAGCAGCCGCACCTGCGACGAAAGCCCCAGCTTCTGGATGTAGCCCGCATCGACCGACGCCACGAAGCACGCCGCATCGATCGCCCCGTTCTCCAGCTGCTCAGCCGCTTCCATTCCGCCGATATCGACGAGAGTCACCCGATCGGCCGTTACCCCGGACGCCTCGAACAACTGCCGGGCCACGCGCCTCGTCCCGCTCCCGTCCGCACCAATCGCCACCCGCTTCCCCGCAAGCTGTCCCATCCGCGTCGCTTCGAGATCGTTCCGCACGAAGAGCCAGAACGGCTCGCGATACAGGCTCCCCAGCGCCCGCAATTCAGTCTCCTCGGAAGGCTTCGCAATCCCCCCCTGAATCAGGGCGACCGAAACCCCTGAGGTGGGATCTTCCAGCAGCTTGAGATTCTCTTCGGAGCCATGCGTCTCGCGGACTTCGACGCGGATCCCGTGGTGCTCCAGCTCGCGGGCATAGGACCCGGCGAGCGAGTAATACCGCCCGTCCTTCGCCCCCGCGGCGAAGACGACCGACCGCGGCGCCGGCGCTTCCACCAGGAGGATGTATCCCAGCGTGACGATGCTGGCGACCGCCCCGAGAACCATCATCCATGTCCACCACAGAGGGCGGCGGCTGATCCCGGTGAGCGGGCGAGAGTGATTTGAACCGGACGACATTCCGCGAGTCCCTTCAGCGGTGACAAGGCCGGGCCGCTCCCGGCGGACCGATGACGTTGCGGATTCTACACACAAACCAGAAATGGCGAGCGTCTCGAACGGAAGACCATGGGATTCTCCCGATCGCTTCGCCCGCAAGGCGGTGTCCCGCCCCCCCCACGGCAAAGCTTGAGCGGCCGGGGTGTCCAAGTCGTACAGGCTCAATTCCCGAGCGATTCCCAGCCGGAGTACGCCGCGCATCGCCTGCTGCCGCCCCCAGGGGCCCGTCTGTTCGGCACGCAATTCGCACACTTCGATTCGCCATCACGCCCGGAGAGACCGAAACGATGACTCACACGCGAATCACGCTCGTCGCACTGGCGCTTCTCGGGCTGGCAGCCCCCGCCTTCGCTCAGTCGAACGAACACGACGAGACCCGGCAGGTCCGCACGGAAGACCTGGGGCCATTTCGGCCCGAAAGGAAGGCCGATCTCGCGAAGGCTCGCGATCTGATCGTGGCACAAACGAATGAGTTCCGCCGCGGCGAAAAACTCGCATCCGTGGACGTCAACGAGACGATCCAGAAGACCGCCCAGAAGTTCGCGGACTACATGGCCCGCACCGACCGCTACGGACACACTGCCGATGACCGCCAGCCGGCCGAGCGGGCCGCCGCGCAGGGATACGAATACTGCCTGATCTCCGAGAACATCGCCTACCAGTTCCGGACGACCGGCTTCGACACCGCCGATCTCGCCAGCCGATTCGTCGAGGGATGGAAGAACTCTCCCGGCCACCGGGCCAACATGCTGCAGAAGCATGTGACCGAGACGGGGGTCGCGATCGCTCAAAGCGAAAAGACCGGAGCCTATTACGCCGTGCAGATGTTCGGAAGGCCGAAGAGCGAGATGATCGAGTTCCGCGTCGCCAACCCCACGGGCGAGGCCGCCGTCTATCGGGTCGGAGACCAGACGTACGATCTGCCGCCCCGCGTGGTGCGGACCCACCAGGTCTGCCAGCCGGCGGACGTGACACTCGTGGAGGATGCCGGGGAGGGAAAGAAACCGAAGGACTTCGGTCCGCGGTTGGTGCCCAAAAACGGCGACCGCTTCCGCATCGACCGCACCGCCGACGAGGTGCGGCTGCTGAAAGACGATTCGCCTGTCGAACCCGCAGCGTCAAAAGACCGCTGAGCGGCCTCCCGGGATGGCGTTCACGCCCGCATGGGGATCATTCCGCCATCGCACGATCAAGGCTCGGGCGTCGGCATCTCATTGATGCCGTATGGGGAAGGGGGAACAGGTTCCGGTTCCGTGGCAGGCGGTTCGGGCTGAGGATCGATCGGAATGCTTCCCGGATCGGGCTCGGTCGGATTCGTCTCGGGATGAACGGGATAAGGTGTCGGATTCGGGTCGGGTTTATCTGGGGAACGCGTTGGGGCCTTCTCTGGTCCGGGCATGTCTCTCTCCTCACACGAAGCCTCTTTAGTGTCTACGGTGAGAGAGCATGCACTCCGTGTGCCGCTCCGAGAGTCCCGCGGAACGGAGATGGCGGCCACGGCTGACGGGCTGCACGTCTTCGTTGTCTTCATTACCGCGTCGAGTCACCGGCGCCGTCGGTCACCGGCGGACCGACAGGGACTTCGCGCGTTGCTCGGCCTCGGCCTTCAGAGAACCGTCGGCGCGGCGTGCGGCCATCTCGAAGTAGAGTTTCGCCACGCTCGGCTTGCCCGATTGCTCGGCGTCGACCCCTTTATCGAAGTAGCTTTGGGCGGACGCCAGCCTGGCCGCTTCCTCGGCCGACTTCTTCTGCTCGCGTTCGGCACGGGTCGGCGGGAGATCGTCAATGAGCGCCGCGGGGGCCGCTTCCGCCTGTCTGGCGTCCTGCTTCACCATCCGCAGGCCGGCTTCCTCGCGGTCGTTCCGGGTGACCGGCCGCAATCCCCCCTGGGCGGCGAGCCGCTCCTTCCACGGCAGTTGCGGCGCGAGCGGAGCCAGTTGCGGGTATTGCGGGACGCCCGACACGACCGGGGCGTAGGCGACGACGCCGGGTCCGACGATCGGGACGAGGCTGGTGACGAAGGGCCGCTCACGTCCGATGAAGAGGGAACCGGGCTGGCCGTTCATGGTGGTCAGGAGCGGAGTTTCCGACGTGAAGCTTTGCGAGGCTCCCTGGGCGGCTCCGAAGTTGAAGTTCCCCGAGAATGGTCCTCCGCCAAACGTGAACCCCGACTGGATTCCCGCATTGGGCATGTATCCGCCGAATTGGGGAGCCGCGTTGTTGCCGCCTCCGCCGAACGACGCGAAGAAATTGGGGCCTCGCACCGACCAGCCGCTGTTGATCCCTTCGAAGAAGCTGCTGCGCGTGCCCTGGAGCGGCGTGCCGATCGTCGTCATCTGAGCGAGGGCGGGAACGACACTGCCCATCAAGACCAGGGCCAGCGAAGCAGCTGAGAAAAGGAAGCGAGCCATCGGCGACTCCGACCGGGAGGAAACCGGCATCGGAAGGATGTGAGGCGACTTGGAAGCGGAAAGAGAGCCGGCGTCCCTGGCCCGAGGCGCACAGTTCCCTCTTGAAATATCGGCGTTCCCCACTGGAAACGCAAGATGTTCGTCGCAATCCACACTTCCACGTGAGCAACGGACGTCTCAATCCCCTTTCGGCAACTCGGCCGCTCCAAACGCTCGGAAGTCGAGGTTCGTGGTCGGGTCGTGACCCTGGAGGCTGAAGTGGCCCGCTTCCAGGCGCTTCCCTTGCCGCGGGTTTTCATTGGCTTCGCGGTCGTCCGTCCAGACGCAGACCGGATAGCCGTCGACCCATGTGGCGAACGTCGGTCCGTCGGCCACCAGCGTAAAGGCGAACCATTCGCGATCGTTCGAGACGACGGTGCGGGCGGGGGCGCGACGGAAGATGGCACCCGTGCCGAAGTCGGCGGGCTTGGTGCGGTCGTTGTCCTTGTAACCGTTCTGGATCTGGAACTCGTAGCCGTTCGAGGGAGCTTTCTCGGTTCCCGGCATCGCCCGGAAAAAGACGCCGCTGTTGAGGCGGTCGCCGTTGGTGCGGGCCGAGCCCTGGAGCACGAAGTCGCCGAAGGTCGTCTCGGTCTCGAGGAACCCTGCTCCGTTCTCGACGTGGATCGCTCCGTCCTTCACTTCGAATGTGCTCTTCGAACCGTCGACCTTCCGCCAGCCGTCGAGCGACTTTCCGTCGAACAGCGGCTTCACGCCGAGCGGCTTGAGGAAGACGTTGCGGAACTCGACCTTGCCGCCGTTCATCTGGAGTCCGATGTGCCCGGCATGGAGCGGCTTCTCGCCCGCGTCGTCGAACTCGAGGGCCGGCTTGCCGTCGAAAGTCACGGTTGTTCGCGCGCCGTCGCAGGTGACATGGAACGAATGCCATTCTCCGTCTTCGCCGGTGAAGGTCTCGGTCGGCTTGGTCCGGCCGACGAGGCTGGCGGTGCGGAATTCCTTGTGCGTGTCGCACATGTTGAGTTCGTAGCAGTCGACGGCGGGGTTCTTCGGCTGGAAGGCCGTCCGCAGGAAGATCCCGCTGTTCCCACCCGCCGCGAGGCGGTAGTCGCACTTCAATTCGAAGTTGGCGAACCGCACCGGCGTGCAGAGAAGTCCTGGCATTCCCGAGTCCGCGGTGATCGCGCCGTCCTTCACGCTCCAGTTGGCGTCGCTGTTGGGCTTCCAGCCGAAGAGAGAGTGGCCGTCGAACAGGGCGATCCATCCCGCGTCGATCTGGTCACGCGTCAGGAGGGAATTCCGTTCGGCCGTCGGCTCCTTCGCGGCGGTGGGCTCCTCCTGTGCCTTCTCTTCGGAGGTGGCGGTTGAAGACTCGTCAGCCTTCTCTGCCTGGGATGACTTGCTCTCGGCGGGCGGAACCTTGGAAGACGCCGTCTTCGGCCCGGATTCATTCGCACACCCCGAAGCCGCGAGAGCAACGGCGAAACCGGCGACAAGAACTCCGGAAGCGAGCGTTCGGACAAGCATGAAGCCACCTGACTCGTGAGCAGCGATTCGAGGATCGAAGATCGCCCTCCAGCGTAGGGAGTTGTCCTCCGGTTGAGAAGTTTCTCGTCGCCGGTTCGAACGCCAAGGCGCGAGATGAATTCTGTCTGGTGGCGCGCTATTCACTCGCGGCGCAGGGCCAGCGCTTTGAAGGACCAATTGACGGTCCGGCTCCGCGATCAGCTGCGGATCACTGCGGTGTGCGTGAGCATCGGCGCGGATGAGTCGGGTCATGGGGCTGGCGACGACTCCGACGGGGGCGTCGAGAACGGATGCCAGCTGATGTCGACGCGCGAGTGGAGGCGGCTGGCGAGTTCGGCGTATTGCGGGTTGCCGCCGATCAGCGTGACGGCGACGCTCTCGTTCGATGTGGGGCGGCGGACCGTCCAGAGCGTGACGTCGCACTTTCCGCCCGGCACGACCGCCGTGTTGGACAGCGTGGATTGCAGGCGGTCGCGGACGGTGTTCGGGTCGACTTCGTCGGGGACGATGAGGACGCGTCCCGACACCGGCTGGCGGCCGGCGTGCGGTTCGCGGCGGACTTCATCCGAGAGGAGCGAGATCAGGTCGCCGCCGTAAAGCGGGACGTTTCCAGCGACGATCTTGCGGAAGATGTCGCGGATGGCGGCCAAGACCGTCTCGCGGGCCGCTTCGGCCAGCGGCCGCCACAGCAGGCGTCGGAGTTCGAATTCGGATGAGAGGAAACTGCTGAGGCGGACCTCGGCGCTGAAGAGCTTCTGGTCGAGTTGTTTTTCGATCTGGTGGGCGATGCCTTCGCGGCGGAGGACGAGCTGTGTGCCCATCGTCTCGCGGAATGCGGCGAGAACGGGCGGCGTGCTGGAGGGAAGCTCGTCGTCGCCCGGCGCGGTGGCGAGTTCGCGGATCGGTTCGGGGAGCTGATCGAGGCCGCGCGAGAGGCGGTCGAGTTGCTCGATGAACGTCGAGATTTCGGCCACGACGATGCGGCCCATCTTGGCGGCCGCGCGCCGCAGCATTTCCTGGACGCGGGCCTGCGCGTAGGGTTTGAGCATTTCGCGCAGGCGGTCGTTCGGATCCTTCTTGCGGAAGCTGAAGCTGAACCGGGGCTGATTCGCCTTCTGGTTGTCGGCGCTGCGGACTTCGAGGGCGATGGCGAGGGCCTTCTCCTTGTGTTCGGCGGCCTGCGCGACGATTCCCTCGGAGAGGGCCTGCATCTGCCGCTGCACGGCGACGGCGCTCTGGCGGGCCCCTTCGATGCGGGTTTCGCGAGCGTCCACGAGACCGCGGAGCCACGACATGAGCGGTTCGATGCTGCTGCGGGCGTGGGCGGTGAGGCGGCCTTCGATCTGGACGTAGAGGGCGTCGCAGGAGAACTGGTCCGAGGTGGATTGCGACTCGGACTGCAGGTAGCGATCGAGGAGGTCGAAGATGAGGTCGGTGCGTGCGGCCGTCGATTCTTCGTCGGCGGTGGCGTGGAGGGTTTCATCGACGACGCGAGTCAGCACGCGGTCGGTGTCGGCGCCGATTTCGCGATTGAGGGCGTCGACGGCGTCCTTGAGCAGGCGATCGGCGTCGAACTTCAATTCGATCAGCTTCTGGCGGGCCGCTTCCTCGATCTGCCGCAGTTTGGGGGCCGCGTTCATCGTGAAGGAGTTCATGATGGCGGTCCGCTCGGTGCCGCCGGAGGCGAGGTTCTTTTCGGCATGGCCTTCGCCCCACAGCCGCAGGACGTCGGCGCAGGCGACGCGGGCGGCGTGGACGAGGATCGGGCTGGTGCCGGTGCTGAGCGAGAGGACCTCGTGCGGGAGGATGCTGGCCGAACCTTCGGCGTCCCCTTCAGGAGCGCACTGGGCGTCCAGGATGCGTCCCGCGGCGCTGAAGGTGGTCGAGTAGACGAACTCGCTGATCTGGTCGGTGGCCAATTCCCATTCGAGCTGGCCGAGGCCTTCGCCAAGGTTGAGGAAGTGGGCCTGCGAGAAGACGGCGTTGTCGCCGTGGAACGGCGGTGCGGAGAGGTGCGGCTCGCCGGGGTAGTGGCCGCCGGGGCGGCTGAAGTGATCGAGCTCGCGGAGCGTGGCGTAGGCGTTGGCGCGGGCCTTGTCGCGCTCGGCGTTGATCCGCGGCGTGGCGTGCAGCAGGACGCCGTGGACCTGGTCGTCCGAGAGGCCGCGGCGTTTCAGTTCGCCGCGGATGGCGTAGGTGAGGTCGATCATGGCTCCGCCGGACGTGCCGCCGGAGATGGAGCCGACGAGGATGACGCGCGGGGGGACAGTCGCCGATTTCGCGGCCTTGGCCTGGGCGCAGCGCTGGGCGGTGCGGCCGACGGACGCATGGATTTCTTCGCGGACGCGGCGGGCGTGGGTGAGGAGCGCAAGGCGGCCGAGCGGACGGTAGCCGCCGGTCGTGAGGTCGCGGGGAATGTTGTAGAACCAACGGCGGCCGAGCCACCGCAGGAACTCGCCCGACTGGCTGCCGTACGATTCGGCCGGCTTCAGCGGGATCGGAATGGGGCGGACGCGGGCGAGTTCATCGTCCGTGAAGTGTGCGCCGAGGGACTTGGTGTTCGAGTCGAAGGCGAGGATCTCGACCGGCGGCCACTGCTCGACGCCGCCGAAGCGATCGTTGAGGCGGCGGACGAGGTTCGCGAGGATCTGCACGCCGGCGCCGCCGATACCGACGAGGATCGTCGGCGGGCAGGCCCAGCCGGCGGGGTCGGTCGTTCCGAAGGTGGCTTCGGACGCAGCCGACGACGGAGTAGCCGCGATGGTAGTGCGGAGTGTGGGCGTGAACTGTGCAGGACTCGCCGGCGATCGTGTGGCGTTTGCGCCGGGGACCGGCAGCGGAATCGTGCCGGTGCCCGGGCGGGTGGTTTCGGCCGAAGAACCGTCGACGGCGATCGAGCGGCTGGCGTTCGATTCGAGTTCGCGGGTCGCTTCGCGCAGGGCGCGGACCATCGCCATGCAGCTTTCATAGCGCTGGGCAGGGTCTTTCGACAGGGCGCGGGCGATGACGGTCCGCTGCCGCTTCGGCAGAGCGGCGAGATCGGGGACGCCTCGCAGGTGGAGCGACGCGAGCTGCGCCACGTTGCTCGCGTTGAACGGCAGCATGCCGGTCAGCATCTGCACGTAGACGATGGCGAGGCCGTACTGGTCGCTGTGACGGCTCGGCTTGCCTTCGAAGAGTTCGGGCGGGGCGTAGGTCGGCGTCAGGCCGCCGATCATGGAAGCGGAGCGCTCGTAGAGATTCTTGACGAGGCCGAAGTCGCCGACCTTCGCACGGTTCCCCAGGATGAGGATGTTTTCGGGTTTGACGTCGAGGTGCTGGAGCGAATAGCGGTCGTAGAGGTAGTCGAGAGCGTCTGCCGTATCGTTGAGGTAGCCGAGGAGTTCCTCGAGCGGGATGCCGTCCTTGCCCTCCTCTTTGCACTGGTTGAAGCGCTGCTTGAGGCTCTGGTCGGCCAGCTCGGTGACGATGACGAGGTTGCCGTGCGTGACCTCGATCCGCTCGATCGAGAGGAGCAGCGGGTGACGGACGTCCTTGATGCGCGCGAGGGCCCGCATTTCGGTCGCGGCGTGCGTAGCGTCGGCGTCGCCGTAGACGATCTTGACGGCCTTCTCGATTCCGCCGGGCGCGATGGCCCGCCAGACCTCGCCGTATCCGCCGCGGCCGAGGAGGTCGACGGTGCGGTATCCGGGAATGGGTTCGGCGCGGTCGAAGGCGCTGGTGGGATTGGCGGCCATGGGGGAAGCCTTTGAAACTCGGGCGGCGATCCTTCGCGGTTTGAACTGGACGCCACCGGAGCGGTCCCGGTGGTGAAGGGATGGGTCGTTGCGTCGACTTTTTTGAATCTAATTTTCAAGCGAAGCGATAAGAGGGGTTGATCATGAATACGGAAAGGCCGAGTTGCGGCCCTTCAGGCCTTGCGGTTTTTCTTTATCGCTAACCTAGGCCGGCGCTTCGCTTGGCCTAGGCTGATGAGTTTCGGGCCTTCAGCCCGAAGAATGGACTATTGATGCTCGGTCTTGAGGACCATCGCGAAGTAGCTGTGGACGACGATGTCGAAATATTCGGGGAGCATCTCCATCGGCTGGCCGTTGTAGCGGCAGTAGTTGCGGACCTGGATCAGCAGGTCGCGCGGATGGCAGCGGCGCTTCGCCCGGTTGCAGGGGCGATAGTGCGTGTCGAGGAGATAGTTGACGACGTCCTTGCGGTACTCGCAGGCGAGTTTTTCGCAGTACATCCGGAAGAGATGGTGGAACTCTTCGTCGGTCGGATCGGTCGCGCGGATCTTGTACGGAATGCGGCGAAGGAACGCTTCGTCGACGAGGTCCTCGGGTTCGAGGTTCGTCGAGAAGATCACGATCTGTTCGAAGGGGACCTGGATCTTCTTGCCGGACGGCAGCGTCAGGAAGTCGTGCCGGGCGTCGAGCGGGACGATCCAGCGGTTGAGCAGGTCTTTCGGTGCGATCCGTTGACGGCCGAAGTCGTCAATGAGGAGGCACCCGCAATTGCTCTTCATCTGGAGGGGAGCCTCGCAGACGTTCGAGTCGCGGTGGTGGCGGAGTTCGAGGTTTTCGAGCGTCAGTTCGCCGCCGACGACGACCGTGGGACGCTGGATGCGGACCCAGCGGCGGTCGAAGCTGGTGGTGCGGAGCGGGCCGTCGTCGCCGTCTTCGGCGACGCGGTGGAACTGGGCGTCGAACAACTTGATGATCTGACCCGACTCGATGACCGCGTAGGGGATCCAGATCTTCTGGCCGAAGCAGGCGGTGATGTGGCGGGCGAGGGTCGACTTGCCGTTGCCGGGCGCTCCGTAGAGGAACATTCCCCCGCTGCTGTTGATGGCGGGGCCGAGGGCCTGGAAGAGCTTCGGGTCGACCGAGATGGCCTGGCAGGCGCGCTGCAGGCGGTCGCGGTCGGGGGCCTCGTGAGAGATCGACTGGGCTTCGACCGAGAGGACGTATTCGGACAGCCGCACCGGGGCGGGGCCGACGTACGGGGAGTCGCGCATCAGTTCCTGCGCGTGGACGATTCCCTTTTCGGTGAGGACGTAGATGAAGTCGTTGAGCCGCGTCGGGCTGACGTGGGCGACGAGCTTCCGCGAGCGAAGCTGGTCGAGGATGCGGCCGACGACGCTGAACGGGAGGCAGATCTCGTTGGCCAGCGAGCGGCCGGTCGAGTTGCCGAACATCGCGAGCTGCTTACAGATGAGCGACTCGACGAGAGTTTCGCTGAGGCCGGTCTCCTCGAGCGTCGACGGCTCGGTGGGATGAAAGGCGTCATCCTCGAGCAGCGTGCGGAGCAGGCTCGGGTCGATCGTGGTGGTTTCATACGTCTGGTCGGCCATCATCATGAGCGGGGCTCCTCGCTTTGGGCATCGGGGGTGCGAAGAATGACGGAGCTCGCCTTCTTGTAGTGCGAGACCGGCATCGGCCGTCCGTGGAAATAGCCCTGGGCGAGGACGAAGCCCGCCTCGAGGCATGCGTCGCGCTCCTCGGCGGTTTCGATTCCTTCGGCCAGCGACAGGATGTTGAACTCTTTGATCATCTGGACGAACCCGCTCACGATCCGCCGCCGCGAGGGATCGGCCATGTGGAGCTGGCGGATCATGCTGCGGTCGAACTTGAGGTAGTGCGGGCGGACTTCCGCCAGTTCGGCGAGGCGGGCCTGGCCGGCGCCGAAGTCGTCGAAGGCGAGCTTCATGTCGAGGTCGTCGAGGCCGCGGCGGAGCTCGATCATCTGGTTGACGTTGGAGACCGCGCCTTCGTGGATTTCGATGGTGATGGGCTGGCGTGCGGCGATCTTCCGCAGCTCCTCGCACGAGCGCAGCAATGCGGGTGTGTCGAGTTCGCTGGGGTGGGTGTTGAGGAAGAGGTGCGGGAGGTCGGGGAAGTTGACGCTTTCGGCGACGGCGACGCGGCGGAGGACCTGGCTGAGTTCAGTCGTTTGACGGAGCTGCGTGGCGGCGTTGAACATGAACGCGGGGGTTTCGAGGCCGACGAGGCGGCTGCGGGCGAGTGCTTCGAAGGCGAGGAGCTGGCCCGTTTCGAGATCGATGATGGGCTGGTAGTAGGGGACGATTCCTTTGCCGCTGAGGATCTGCTCGAACTGGACGATGGCGAGGGCCTGGTCGCAGGCGTCCTTGGTGCGTGTGGCGGACGGGGTTTCCTCGGCGTAGCGATAGACGCGGAAGGGGGCGTCGGCGAACTGGATGAGGTCGTTTTCGGAGAGGACCTTTTCGCCGTTGATCCGCTGGCCGTTGACGAAGGTGCCGTTGGTGCTTTTGAGGTCGCGGAGGACGAGTCGGCGGTCGCGCTCGAAGAGTTCTGCGTGGACGCTGGAGACGGTTTGCCGCGGGAGGGTGAGCGAGAGGCCGGGGCGTCGGCCGATGCGGAAGGGGAACGGGGCGATCACGATTGTGCGCGATTCTCCGTCGTCCGAGAGGTGTCCGTTGAGGACCCAGTCGAGCTGAGCAGGGAGGGGATCGCGGACAGGCGCTTTCGTGTCCAGCATGACGGGATCCGCGCAGACAGGAAGACACAACGTGGCGACGGAACGGTCGCCGCTGAAATGTCTGCCGAAATCACCGGGCCGTCAAATTCGATTCGGGGATGGCCGGAAGTCGGGGGGGTGGAGGCTGCGGGTTCTGCCGGGCGTGAGGGGAACGGTCGTGAAGGGGGTGGGGTTGGAGGGATTGTGCGGCGGCGGCGGCGAGGGGCGTGGCGAGTCGCGGGTGTGAACGAGCCACGGGGGTCTTTTCTGCGAGCGCGAGCCATTTCAAAGAACGAAACCGCCGCCTCGGAAGTTCCGAGGCGGCGGCGTGTCGAGTCGATTCCGTCAACCGGTCAGCCGATCACGGGCCGACGCCCCAGATGTACGGTTCTTCGCCAACGACACCCACCGGAGAGATGAAGTCCACCGAGGTGCCGAAGCCGGAGAGGACGGTTGTGAACCCCGCCGTGTTCGATGCGGCCGTGCGTCGCCAGGTGCTCTCGCCGATGCCGGAGATGTCGAAGGCTTCGAGGACAAACCCATCGCCGGCGACAGGAGCCACTGGGAACGCCGTGTCGAAGGATGCGAAGACCCGGTTGGGACCGCCGGTGTAGGCCGTCACGTAGCGAAACTGCCCGAAGTTGGCCGCAAGGACATCGTCGAACCGCAGCGTCACCCCGACATACGCTCCCGCGTTGACCGTGGCCGGCAAGTTCGGGTTGGGCGGATTCATACCGAAGCTGGCCGCCGTCGGAGCCGGAGCAGGCCCGACCGTGGACCGCTGCGAGAAGTCCGCGAGCGTCGTGTCGGCCTCGGTGCGGGTGGCGTTGCGGCGGCGAGTCGTGCTGCCGAAGAGCCCGGCCGGCGACTTGATCTGGTCGGCGTTGTTGTAGAACGCCCCGAGATTCGTGATGTCGATCGAGCCGCCGGTGTTGCCGACGAAGTTCACGTCAAACCGCGAGAGAGGATCGGGGTTGTCGGGGGTATTGATCGTGCGGGCCGCCGGGTTGACGGTCGAGGTGAAGGATTCCCAGTAGACGTCGGTCCCCTGGTTCCCGAAGAAGGTGTTGTTGACGATGTTGGCGACGATGCCGCTGCCACCCGGGCTGCTGGCGAAGTTGGGTCCGCCGGCGTCGGTCGTGCCGACGCGGATGACGAGGCCCGTCCCTTCGAAGGTGCTGCGGTTCCCGTTGCCGCTCACGTCGTTGAAGGCCATGTTGAGGTTGATGGCGCCGTCGGCGAGAAGGTCGCCGTTCGCCAGGAGGGCGGTTCCGGCAGACACATTCTGAGCCTGGGTAGTGCTGGCGGTGAGGACGACGTAGACCCCTTCGAGGCCGTTGCCCGTGATGCGGTTGCCGCCGCCAAGGGTTCCATCGCCGAGATCGAGGTTGGTGACCGCGGTCCCGCGATTGAGGACGTCAACACCACGCCCCAGGTTGCCCGTGCGTCCGTTGAGGGTGATGTCGTTGTTGGTCATGACGACATTGAGCGTGAGCGGGATGGTCGCGCCCACGTCGTTGCTGGCGAGGAGCTCCACGCCGTCTCCGAAGTTCTCCGTGATCAGGTTGTTCCGGATCTCGAAGTTATTGCCGTTGGGAATCGTGGAGTTGATGTCGATACCGGCGCCTTCTCCGGACGCCAGGCCCACCCCGTTGCGGGCGATCAGGTTGTTGATAATGAAGGCCTGACCGGGCGAATCGCTGCGGATACCGGCCAGGGTGTTGTCCTGGATGAGGTTGCGGTTGGAGTAGCCGTCCGCGTCGACGCCGTTATCGCCGATCTGGACATTGAAGATGCCGCCGTTGAAGAGAATGCCGTTCGCGCCGTTGCGGGCGATGGTGTTTCCGGTCCAGATGCCCGTGGTGCTGCGAGTGTCGGCCGCCGTGTTGACGTTTTCGGTCGTGATGATGCCGTTGCTGGCGTTGTCGACGATCGAGTTGTTGCGGATGCTGACGAACAGGTCGGCGTCGGCGATGACGTGCATGCTGATGCCGTTCGTGTTGTTCGAGATGGTGTTGCGTTCGATGAAGTAGCCGTCGGTCGTGTCAGCGTTGGCCGCGATGAGCCGCACGCCGTCGCCCGTGTTGTTGTCGATGACGTTCTCGACGATCGCCACGCCGCTGTTGTTGGCCCCCTGCTGCAGGCGTTCGAAGTGGACGCCGTCAGAGTCGTTGTTGCTGATCGTGTTCCGCGACACCGTGAAGAGGTTGACGGGGGTTGAGGCGATCTGCGAGCTGATCTGCTGCCGGACGCCCACGCCGAAGCCGGCGTTCCCGGTGATGGTGTTCTGGTCGATGATCGACGTCCCCGCCAGGATGGCGGTGTCGGTCAGGTTGAGGCGGATGCCGTCACCCCCGAAGTCGATGGCCAGTGGCGGAGCGATGCCGGCCACCGTGTTGGCAATGGTGTTCCGCAGGATACGGATGTCGGACAGGCTGTTCCCGGCGAGGTTGAAGCCAATGCCGGCATGAGCGTTGCCCGTGATGGTATTCGCGTTCGCCACGGTTCCATCGCCGACGAAGAGATTGAGCGAGCCCCCTTCGACTTCGCCGCCGATGCCGAAGCTCGTGCCGTTCGTGATCTGGTTGCGGAGCACGTTGGCGATGGTGACGTCGGTGTTGAGCGTGTCGATCAGGATACCGGCCGTTCCCTGCGTGGCGCGGTCGAGGTTGTTGTCCGTGAACTGCGTGATGTTGACCTGACCGTTATCCGGGAACAGGATCGAGTTGCCGTCGATGAACAGCGAGGCCAGGGCGTTGTTCCGCAGGTCGTTGTTGGTGAACACGCCGTTGATGACGCCGGTGTTCCGGACGAACAACGCGACGCCGTTGCCGTTGTTGCCGGTAATGATGTTCGAGTCGACCTCGACGAGGTTGACCAAACCGTTGTTCGACACCACCCGCATACCGGTGTTGATGTCGACGTTGTTCTGGAAGACGTTGTTGAGAATGGACGCGTTGACCACGCCGCCGTTGACGCCGTTGATCAGGAGGCCGGTGCCGCTGGCGGTTTCGAGGTTGTTGAAGATGCCGGTCGGGTTGACGGCCGCGAGCGGGGCGTCGGCGTTCACGATGGCTCCGTCGCGGGCGGTGACCTCGAAGGCGGTTCCGCCGTCGAGCTGGCCGTTGCCGTTGACGTCCTCGATCGGATCGAGGATCAGGTTGCGGTTGACGTCTTCGCCGAAGCCCTGGTAGCCGGTCGCCGTGTTGTTGGCGACCAGCAGGTCGAGGTTCGCGACCGGGCCCTGGGCGATGACGCGGAAGCCGCCGTCCGACGTCTGGGCGGCGCCCGTGCCGGTGAGGATGTTGTTCACGAACTGGCCGTACCCGTTGCCCACGAACTGGATGTCCGTCGCCCGGCGATTGTTCACGAACTCGTTGCGGTTGATGTTGAACCCGCCGCCGATGCCGCCCATCTGGCTGCGGATGCCGTCGATGATCGGGTTGACTCCGTTCGAGCCGTCGATCTGGAAGCCCGAGACTTCGTTGTTGCTGGCGAGCTGGACGACCGGGGCGTTGACCAGGTTAGGATTGGTGAGGACCGGCAGGGCCCCGCCGGTGAATCCGGGAATGGTGAAGGTCCCCTGGACGGCGACGATCTGGTGCGTCACCGCGGTGCTCAGCAGCCGCTGGTTGTCGAGCAGCGCGATGCCGTCATCCAGGTTGGCTGCGTTGCCCGGCCGGACATAGATCACGTCATACCGCGGATCGTTCACGAAATTCGCTGTCGAGTTGAACGGGCTCTCGATCGTCCCGTTCCCCGCGGTCGTGTTGCTGGGGAAGATATGGGCGAACTGGTACGGCTGATTGTCCGCCGGGTTGATCAGGTATTCGTTGCCGACGCTGGTGTACTTGTTGACCGCAACCCGCCATTCGCGCTGCGGGGCCTGGGCCATCCGTTCGCGTTGAGGAAGCTGGCGGAACCAGCGGCTCGGCCGGCCGTCCGGGATGGTCCACGTGACATTGACGAAGGCGTTGTTGCTGAAGATGTCGTCGTTCGAGAACTGGGCTCCGATGGTCAGATCTTCGTTGATCTGGGCCTGCAGCCGGGCCTTCACTCCGATCGTGCTTTCGTCGTTGGCCGAATCGCTGTTGTGCAGCCAGTAGGGGCCGATGTAGCCCGAGAGGCCGTAGCGTCCGATGTACGGAAGCGGTCCGCCGACTTCGAAGTCCGCACCGCCGTACGCGTCTTCCGTCACCGTCCGACGCGACAGGGCGAGGAAGTTGCCCACGAAGAACGGGTCCCCCGTCAGGTTGGACGACACGCGATTGCTATTGTCCCCCAGAACGAGGTACGTATTCGCGCGGAAGTCCAGGTAGCGCCCGAGCGATTCAAAGCTCACGCCCACCCGCTTGTAGGTCTCCTCATGACCGTCGTCGACATCGAGGAAGCCCGCGAATCCGAAGATTCGGTTGAGCCCCAGGTGCCGGTACCGGTAACCGGAGCCGAGGTTGACCACCCCGTCTCCGTTCCCGGTGGCCGAGACTTTGATCATGCCGAAGATCATGCTGACCCCCGGATCAAAGTGGAGGGGCAGGAACACGTCGGCACCGTAGTAGCCGTCGTTCCACCCGATCCCGTCCCCCGGATTCAGGTTGACGCCTACCTGCGGCCCGAAGGGCGAACCCACGGCATAGCCGACGTTCTGCCCGCCCGGCCCGCCTGGTCCCGGATCGAGAGTCACGCGGCCCGCCGCGCCGGCCCCCGGAGGTCCTGGTTGCGCGAAGGTGACCCCGCACGTCAGGCACACCACCAGGCTGCACAGAGCTCTCGTGAGTGTCGATTTCATCGATCGTCCCGCTCGTTTCGGCACTGTGTGAAGTCGTAACGGTCCTGCCGGTGAGGGCAGTTATCCTGATAATTCGGAAGGATCGGCCTCTGATGTTGAATCGATTCGGTCCGGTCAGGTGGACTTTGACGGACATTCGCTCTGTAACGACCCCGGCCGAGCTTGGGCCCGGGACAATTGCTATTGCGTAAACCATTTCTAAAAAAAGACTTGCAGAGAATTGTCGCCGTCCAGCGATCCGTTCCATGATGGAAGGCTGGGTAAGACAGGCCTCGATCGTCCGCTCGTTCGTCAAACAGCGACTCGGTTGTCTGCAGAAAATGCGGCGAGTTGGAAGCGTCTCGAACTGCTACTCTGTCTATCTCTTCCCCATCACACATCTCTGACCACCCAATGGCTCAACGAATACTCCAACAGTTCCGCAGACCATCGACTCTCCCCAACCTCTGCGTCTTCCTCTGCGACCTCTGCGTTCGTGACTTTGCTCTGGCCTTGATGAAAACTTGTGGAGGGATCGAGGTGGAAAAAGGCCGAGGACTGAACGCAGAGGTCACAGAGGAAGACGCAGAGGGGAGGGAGACCGCCTTGCGACTTCGGCGACCGGCTGCGCTCTCGATGATGGCCGTCCAGGCGGATTCGCTGGGCCGCGCTCCGGCTTGACCTCGTCTTGGTTCTCGCCTTCCTCTTCATCCCTTGGCGTCTCCTTGCGCCCTTCGCGTCTTTGCGTTGAAATGCCTTTCCCCTTCTGCGGACTCGTCGACCCTCCGTTGATTCCCTCCGCCCCCATTCCGACAATGCACCTCCCCTTCCGACAAAACACCTCACGGAGCCCCCGATGAACACCATCCGCCTCTTCCAGGAAATCTGGGAATTCAACCGCACCCGCACCCTCGCGACGCTCGACGCAGTCGCCGCCCTCCCCAACCCGCAACAGGTGCTCGGATGGCGTCCCGGTCCGGGCCGCGCTCACATCGCCTGGCAACTGACCCACGTCGGAATCACCGAAGAGCTCTTCGCCACCGAGCGGCTCAAGTCGACCCCCGCCGCCTGGCCCGATCTCGTCCCGCGGTTCAAAGGGGGCAGCACGCCGGACGACAACATCCCGGAACTCGCCCGCATCCGCGAGATCCTCACCGTCTCGCGCGAGCATCTCATCGCGACGATGGACACCTACAGCGAAACCGATCTGCCGACGATCCCCGAGTGGTTCAAAGAACGCGGCTGGACTCTCCGCCGCATCCTCGAAGTCATCAACTGGCACGAAGGCCACCACCAGGGCCAGGCCCACATCACGCTGAACCTCTACAAGGCCGCCCACGCGTCGACATAAGCAGCCCCGCTTGTGGCTCGGATCGTGCTGCACGAATCGGACAAGGCAGATTGTTCGTTGGTCATTGATCGTTGGTCATTTGCCATTTCCAGAATGTGCACTGACCAATGATAAACGACCAATGACAATTCTCCTCGATCTTCTGTCACAACGCAGGCTCGCCGAGTCCACCGATTCGGCCTTCGTCACGACAACTCCGGCAGCGGCCGGTGATCTCCCACGAGATACTGCGGCCGCCCCGCCAGGTCGGTGAACTGCGTCCGCGTCGTGTCGACCCCCAGCCGCTCGTAAATCGTCGCGAACACATCGCGGAAGTGGACCGGCCGTGCCATCGGCTCTTCGCCCCACCGCGTCGTCGAGCCAATCACCTGCCCGCACCGCAACCCGCCGCCGGCCAGCAGCCCTCCGGCCACGCGCGGCCAATGGTCGCGTCCCGCATTCCCGTTGATCTTCGGCGTGCGGCCAAACTCCCCCCACGCCACGACGATCACATCATCGAGCAGCCCCCGCTCTTCGAGATCCTCCAGCATCGTCGACAACCCCAGGTCGAACAGCGGCAGTGCTCCCCGAGCCTCAGCGAAATTGTCCTTGTGCCAGTCCCAGTTGTAGTCCCCCTGCAGCATCCGCCCGAACGGCCAGCGACTGAACGTCAGCGTCACGCACCGCGCCCCCGCTTCGATCACGCGGCGTGCCAGCAGAAACTGATCGAGCATCGTTCGCCCGTCGCGCTCCCCCGGCCACGCCCGATCGACCCCATACCGCTTGCGGACGGCTGGATCCTCGCGCGTCAAATCCAGCGCCTCCGCCAGCCGCGGCGACGTCAGCACCTCCACCGCCTGCCGCTGAAACGACTCCATCCCGTCAACCTGCCCGCTCCGGTCGACCTGCCGCCGGAACCGGTCAAAGCTCGACAAGAGCGCCTGCCGGTCCGACAGACGATCGAGGCTGACGTTGTGCAGCGTGAACTCGTTCCGGTCGACTGCATCGACCTCAAACCCCGAGTACGCGGGCCCTAGGTATCCACCCTGCGTCGGCGCGGTGCGGAACAGGAACCGCGCATCGGGATTCGTCGGCGCGAGATCCACGCACGGCGGAACCCCCGGCACGCGCGGCCCATACAACTTCGACAGCACCGCTCCCATCGACGGCCAGTCGCCCGGCGGATACCCGCGAATCTCGGGCGAACTCGCCATCGGCGGATGCGATTCCCACCCGGTCGAGCACCAGTGCGTATTGTGATCGTCCTTGAAACCCACCAGCGACCGCAGGACCGTGTACTTCTCCGCATTCCGTGCCAGCCGCGGCATCAGTTCGCAGATTTCAACTCCGGGAACACTGGTCGCGATCGGCCGGAACTCCCCGCGAATCTCCGGCGGCGCCTCGGGCTTCAGGTCGTACATGTCGAGGTGGGACGGCCCCCCCGGCAGCACGAGCATGATGATCCCCTTCGCCGCCCGCGTTGCGTTGCCACCGGTCTCGGCCCGTGCGGCAGCCCCCCGCAACATCTCCGGCAGGGCGATTCCGCCCATCGCCAGCGCACCAATCCGAAGGCAGCTTCGCCGTGATACTCCGTCACAATATCGCGACCGAGGTCCGGGAATCGAGAGCATGGCACACCCCGAAAGAAGCCAAACGCATCAAGCAGCTTCAATCTAACGGGGTCCGAGGCCTGTCGCAATCAAGGCGTCTCGACGCGTGAAGGTCGGCCCAGCACATCGATGCTCGTCGCAGCGGCAAGGCGGCAACATCCACGCTTGCGGGTTCGCAATGCCTTCGCGTCTTCCGTTCACTCGGGCTTCTTCTTGAGAGCCCCCTGCAACCGCGCCATCTCCAGCGGAGACAGCTTCTTCCCGGCAGGGGCAGCCTGCTTGGCCGGAGCTTCGGCCGCGGGAGCAGCCGCCGGCGCTTCAGGGGCCGCAGGGGCGGGGGCGGCGGTCGCCTCGGTGGCTGCAGCCGCTTCGGCCGCCTTCTTCGCCCCCTGCTGACGCGCGAGTTCCAACGGCGAAAGCTTCTTGCCCGCAGGGGCTGCCGGGGCTGGGGCGGGCGCCGCTCCTCCGGCCGCCTTGGCCGCCGCCTGCTGGCGGGCCAGTTCGAGCGGCGAGAGTTTCTTTCCCCCGGCGGCCGCCGGCGCGGCGGGAGCGACCGGCTTCGCCGGGGCGGTGGCCGGAGCCGGATTCGCCTTCTTCTCCTCGGCGTGCGGGGCCGGCTCCTTCTTCACCGGCGCGTCGACCACCTTCAGATAGGTCGGGTGGATGTCATACCAGCCGATGTCGACCGGATGATCGAACTGCACCAGCACCTGGCCATTCATGTTGACCGTCTTGACGCGGCCGGTCAGCCCCATGAACCGCCGCAACTCGGGCACGCCCTTCTCGACCATGACGTATTTGTCGGTGAGATCCCGCTTGAGTTGTTCCGCCAGTTCGATCGACATGAGTACGCGTGTCCTGCCGAGGTGTTCCCACAGCCCGATCCCAGAGGTTCTCCGGGCAGGCCTGCGATGCCCCGATAATAGCCGCCCTCGGAACGCCTGAAAACCGAGCATTGCCCGAAAGCACCACGCGCCCGCACCCCGGGTGCGGCACGGAGCACCCGGGGTGCCGAATCAGACGACGCACAGGACTCATCGCGGGTAGTGCATAAATTGAAGCCAGCTCTGGGTGGCACGCCCTTTGAAGAGGCAGGGCGTGCCACCCACCCAATGAGGACACTCCCTCAATCCGGGCGTCGTAAGTTTGAGTTGCAGGAATTGCCGAAGTCGTGCGTTGAGATGCGAGGGGGAACGCGGATGCTCTGTACGCCGAAGGCGTTCCA
>JADZEF010000022.1 GCA_020850695.1 Planctomycetaceae bacterium
CGCCACCTTCGCCTTGAACTCCGAACTGTGAACCGTCCGCTTCCGTGAAATCACGCCCCTCCAGAAACCAGGCCAACCCGAGAAATCCGAGCTTAGCTCCTGGTCCACTTTTCGGGGACCACTTCAGCGTTCCAGGTGCTTTCCGGCGTTTCTTAGTAGGCGAAGTAGTCCATGAGGCTCGTCTGCATCTGCTCAATGTAGTGCACCCGGTGCAACGCCGTGGTGCGATATATCGCGAATTCGGCGCAAACACGGGGAAATTGCGATTCCCGATTTCTGGAAAGCTGATAGACTTGGCCCACCGGCAGACGAGTGTTCTGCTGGCGGATAGATTGCAGATGTCAGCTTGTGCTTTCGCTTGACCTCATGCGAGTCCGTCTGAAGCCTCGGCTTCGACGTTCCCCTGTCAGGCCACCCGGACGGACTCCCTGTCGCTGCGAGCCGGATTGTCGCTTTTCGCGCCCGGCTGCTGTGCGATCCTGAATGGCTTGAACACCAAGCGATCCAGCCCCTTTCGCCCGGAGTCCCTCCGTCGTCGTTGAAGGGTGTTGCCGCTTCGCGCCAACGCTGGCTGTGTGCGCCACTGCGCTAACATGCCGCTTGATGATGTGCGGCGGACGCCTCTCAACGCACAGGGTTTCTTTTCTCAGAGAGCGTTCACGCTCACCAGGATGACTATGTCCAAGAATTTGTACGTCGGCAACCTCTCCTTTCAAACCAGCTCCGACGGCTTGCGCGAGATGTTCGGCGAGTTCGGAAGCGTGACCTCGGCGCAAGTCGCCATGGACCGCGAAACCGGTCGGTCACGTGGTTTCGGCTTCGTGGAGATGTTCGACGGCGGTGATGCGGCGATCAATGCGATGAATGGTCGCGATGTCGATGGCCGCACCCTGACGGTCAATGAGGCTCGCCCCCGCGAGGAACGTCGTGGTGGCGGCAGCGGTGGATATGGTGGCGGCGGCGGTGGCCGCAGCGGTTCTGGCAGGGGTAGCCGCGACCGCTAATAACCGACTCCTCGAATGTCGCGCCGCACGAGCTTCCTCGGCAACCGTCACATGGCGGTTGCCGAGCCCCTTCCAAGGCGATCAGTGCGTCCTGCATCCCAGGACGTCGGGGTGGTCGCACGGTGCTGAGAGCCGCTTGTGGCGCGTTTCGCGCCGGCGGCTGCAACCTGCGAGGAGTCTCTCATGAAGGCATTCGACGTCTGGATCCGACCGCTCGGCGAGAATTGCCGCGTCCGCGTCGTAGGCATGCCCAATACCACCTGGCTCGTCCGGCGGCTCAGCGAGGCCTTCGTCTTCAAGACGATTGAGCCGATCATTCAGATGCTCGACTCTCCTCTCTGTACTTTCAAGATCCCTTACAACCACCAACTCTCACAGAAGCAGTTCGTGCAGATTCTCAAGGGGATCCCGGAGGTCACTCTGAAACTCGAACCGGCCTGACCTCGTCGTCTTCGACGAGGTCGTGTCGTGTCAGTCCCTCCCCGCGATTGAATCGCCGGGTTGCCATGTGCTCTTTCAAAGGATCGCTGATGGCGAAGAACCGCAACACGTTTGCGAAACGCTCGCGCGAGTCGGACAAGAAACGAAAAGCCCAGGAGAAGGCGGAGAAGCGAAAGGAACGCAAGGAGCGTCCCGTCGCGCCGGCTGCTGCGATCACGACAGCGGCGGAGGACGACAACACTCTTGTGCCTCTCTCTTCGTGACGGTGACCGCATCTCATAACCCGGTTTCACGGTTTACTCTCCCGAGCCGACCCGCCACGTCTTGCCACACTTTTTCTTGAGGCATCCGATGCTGAGCGTCACCCCTTTGGCCATCACACGGCTGGTTCATTTGCTGTCCGATTTCACGTGCAACTATGCGGTCCGCATCTTCGAGCGCGGAGGTCGGCTGCGTCTGAAACGAGATGAGCGCCACGCCGACGACACGACCTTCGCCGACGGCAGCCGCGTCGTGCTCCTGGTGGCCCCACAGCTTGCTCACAAGCTCTCCATGCGGACACTCGATGTTCGCGAGACGAAGCGCGGCGTCCGCCTCAGCCTTACCCGTGGCTAAGCCGACTCGACACCAGGCCAAGCTTCCCGGGCGTCGCTTCTGCCGGTCGCGGCGACGTCCGAGGAAGGCTTTCTGAAGCTGTCCACATTATCAAGCCGTTGCTCCAAACTGAGGGTCGCTCGACTCGACGAGGATGCGACGTTGCCATTCGCCGTTGCCTGGGGGCGCCTGCTTCCCGGCGTCTGTTCTCCCCTCCTGTGAATGAGTGCTTCATGGAATATCTGCCATTCTCTGTGACCGCCAAGGAAGCTCGCAACAACGCGGCCAAGCTGGCGATGTGCCTGCGAGACAATGAAGATGCCCGGGTGGGCGAGACGAAGCGGATGGCCGTCTACTGCGGTATGTGCGGGAAGACGCACGAGGACGGCTTGCTTCTGATCCATGTGCACGAGGGGGAGATTGTGGGCATCGGCCCGGTGGCCTGCCGCCGGATGCTGCACGAACGGCTCAATTATCATCGCGATCGGGAAGTGAACGGCGACCATCAGGAGAAGAAACTCCGCCTCCAGCGACTCGACACCGCCCTTGAACGCACTCTGAAGCACTAGGTCGCCAGAACGGTCAGGTGTCGCTCGCGGCCCGGTACTACCACCAGCCGCCCTGCGCGATGAAGACCGGGGAGGCCTGCGTCCGAACATCGAGAACGAGCCAAGCCGGGGATGTCGTGCAAGGACCAGAGCGTCCGATGGCCTAAACGCTCGCTCCGTTGCGGCGACAGTACGTCAAGAAGTCCCCAGCTCATTCCGGTCGTCCGTCAAGGCTGGATGGCGTCGTCGCACCGTTTCTCGCCCCGCACCATTCACCGCTTGAGTTCGTCAAGATGTCTCGCAGGTTTCACATCAGCCGCCCCTTGAATCGCCCGCTTCCACCAACTTCGGATGCTTGAATTATGCGCAAAGCGCATCAAGCGACGGCGGCTTGACCAGGTGCATGTCGAAACCACTCTCGAGTGCTCGGCGCCGATCTTCATCCGTGCCGTAACCGGTCACGGCGACCAGGAGCGTGGCGTCGAATTCCGGTCCGCTGCGCAGCTGCTTCGTGACCTCGTAACCGTTCAGCCTCGGCAAGCCGATGTCGAGAAGGACCATTTCGGGTCGGAACTGCTTTGCGATCAGTAGCGCGTCATGCCCATCGTGGGCGATCCGGATCTCGTGCGGTCCGAGCTTTTCGAGCAGCTTCGCCTGCAGCCGTGCGGCACCTCGATTATCGTCCACGACCAGAATCCGTCGCCGGTCATGCGCGGCAATCACTTCCGTGGATGCGGCCCGTGTGGTCAAAAAACTGTGCGCCGTGAAAGTCGGCGATTTCCAGTGGGTTCGAGTCCCACCCGGCGACGGGTCGCTCCAGCCGGTAGCAGTCGGAGCGGCGGAGGAGGCAACGAATCCGTCGAAGCCTTTTACGAAACGGACCCGTGGGGTCAAAAAACTCAACCGAGGCCAAGATTCCCGAGAAATCAGGGGTTTCGGCACGCCACGGAACGAGATCTCGGTCGAACGACTTTCTCGTCCCTTCGAGGGCTGTCGGCGCTCGGCGCCGACAAGATTTCGGCGCTGAGAACCCCGTTGACGGGGGGAGATCGCCATCGCGATGCTGAGATCACCACTTTGTGATCGGCATCCGGTGAATCATGTTCCTGATCGAGTCCTGGAAGCTCCTGCTAGCCATCCTCGC
>JADZEF010000023.1 GCA_020850695.1 Planctomycetaceae bacterium
CCACCGCCGCTCTCACAACAGTTTTGAACGACTCGATCAGCGATTCTTGCCCAGAAGGGGACGCAGCACCTTTTCGAAGGCGTCGGCATGCTGGAAGAATCCGAGGTCGGTCGGATGCGAGCTGTCGACTGTCCCCTCGCCGTCGTCCGCCAGCAGCGACTCGCCGTCGAGGTAATAGAGCCCTTTCACTCCCTCGGCTTTCAACCGTTCGTAAGCCGCCTTGAGTGCCGCACGACTCGTCTCATTGCGGGTGCGGCTCCCCGTGATGAGGAAGCTGTTGGAGTACGTGCGGTCCTCGACCAGCAGGATCGGCGTGTCTGGCCGGGCCGAGCGGAGCTTCTTGACGAACGGTTCGGTCCGCTCGGTCACTTCCTTGTCATTCATGTTCGGAAGGCAGTCGAGGACGTAAACCGCCGCATCGACTTCCGCCATCAGGTCGCCGACTCCGGGATCGAGCCGCCCATTCCCCGAGAAACCGAGATTGATCACGGGCGTATTCAATCGCCGCTGCAGGATGGCGGTATGAACCATCCCCGGCCGCGAGGCACATCCCCCCTGCGTGATCGACGTCCCGTAGAAAATGATCGGCTTCGTCCCGCCCGACCACGCCCTGGCCTGACTGAGGTTCGTCCCCTTGGGCAGGCCCAACTCGACCGAGCTGACGCCGTTGTACAACGGAAGATAAAGAAGATATTCGCGCGTCCCCGCAGGAATCCCACTGTAGAGCGTCGCGGTGTTGGTCTGGGCGGACGGACGTCCGTTGGCCAGCCACCGCCACTTTCCAGACTCGGTTTTGACGTAGAGGTCGAGCCCGCTCACGCCGGTGGCCGGCATGTGCGGCATGGCGAGGTTGGCCGACGTCAGCGTCCAGCGGGCCTGCAGCGTCGTCGCATCCGTCACGAATCGGGCGCACAACCCGGCCGAATGTCGGCTTAATCCCCACACCGACGCCGGCACGGTCTTCTCGGCCTGCTTCGGAAAGCGATCGTACGGAGCGAGCGTGTCGCTCCAGCCCTGGCCCTCCACGTGGAGAAGCTTCAGGTCATACCAGAGGAGAGCCCCATCGTTTTCGGCTTTCGCCTTGGCGGGATCGATCGCTGCGGGAGCGGAATCCTCCGCGAGCGCGGCGCTCGTTCCGAGCGTGACAAGGAGCGACAGCGCGACGAATCGAAGCGTGCGATTCACAGGTGTGTCCGTCGTAGGGTGACCGTTGCGGCGAACGCGGCGCAGCACCACTCTGCGCTCCGTCGTTCGCACCGCGAACACCATGCCATACGCCGCACACGAACGCAACGCGACCGACGAACTCTTCAATCGCGGTCGAAACTACGCGGCGCGGCGGAGCGACGGAGACATTGCCATTGCCAGGGTCGGTCGCTGCGAAGCGCCTTCCGGTGCGCTTTGAACCACAGCCTGCGCCGCCCTCACTCGTCCCGCGAGCGTCACCGAGAGAATCATCAGGATGCCGAACGTGGCATCCCGGTACGACGCCACCAGCCGCGAAAGCTCCGGCCCGATGAACCCGCGATTGAGTGCCAGAATCACGATCCCGAAGGCCGCCAGTGCCACCGCTTCCCAGGTGCGGAGCGCCTCGCCGCCGAATCGCCGCCGGCAGATGACGTAGAGGGCTGGCAGCAGCCCGACGCAATGCTGCCCCCACGTGATGGGCGAGTACAGCAGGATCAGCAGCGACAGCCCCGCACACTCCCACACCAGCCCGATGTCGCCGCGGTCGCTGACCGGACGCCGATAGATCCAACCCACCGCAGCCAGCAGCGCCAGCAGCACTCCGCGGATGATCCACTGCGCGGTCGTGTGATCGAGATCAAGAAAGTCGACATACCACGGATGGTTCGGCCGGCTGATATAGGTCTTCGTCTCGACGACGGTGAGATACCGCGCCAGAGCCAGCTTCAACGACATGTTCTGGTACGGCTCTTCGCCCAGGACGCCGCGCGACGGATCAGATTGCCGCAACCCTTCGGTGACGCGTCCCGCCCACGCGGTAAACGTGCGCTGAAATTCCGCCGGCCCCATGATGAGCGCCGGAGAAAGCGTGAAGGCCGCCGCGGCGAGCGTCGTCGTCGCCACCATCCGCCACTGACGTTTGTAGATGAACCACGCGAGGAACAGCGTCGGCGTGCACTTCAGCGCCATCGCCAGCCCGAGGCTGACGCCGCCCCACCCTTCGCGCCGCTGGGTCCAGAGCCACACCCCCAGGTAGCTGAGAGCCACGAGCGTCAGATTCACACCCACCTCGGGCATGTCGCGCACGAGGTAACGGCTTCCCAGCGCCACCGCCGCCGCCGTCGACCAGAAGACGTAGTCCTTCGACAACGGAATCGAGCGCCCCGTCAGCTTGTTGAGCGTCCAGAGGAGCGTGACCAGGGCCGCGAAAAACAGCGGGAAAGAGACGACCTGCGCGGTATGGCATTCGAGCAACGAGACCGGCAGGTGGGCGAGTCCCCAGAACGGCGGGTAGGGGTAGTCGGTTCCGTGGGCGTAGAGGTACTCGCCCGCGGCCATCCGTCGACCAAGTTCCCAGTGCAGGTGGAAATCGCCGTCGGGCCGCGTGATCAACCGGCCCCACAGGATTCCCCAGATGGCGAGGCCCAGCACGACAACCGAGATCTTCAGCCACCGCTGCCGACGGCTGACCGTGGGATCCCCTTCGAGGCTGTCCGTCGACATGAGTTTCATCCCGAGCCGCAAGTTCGGAGATTCCTGAGTGAGGGGTTCGATGGTCGTCTTTCGCTCCCAAGCTGCGAAAGAATCGAACTCCGAAATTCGAATGCCGAAGGAACTCTCAAGAGACCAAATTCAAAAGCTCGAATCACACGGCTTTTGTCGTTTCGGCCTTCGGATTTCTTATCGATCGCTCCGCGAAAGACCACTCTGCCGAAGCGTCGACGATCACCCGCGGTCGCCAGCGAAACTTCACTGCCGCTTCGGAGTCAGGTTGAAGGCTTCCTCGTCCGCGAGGATCACCACCTGCTCTTCCTTGGCGATCGGCCGCATGTCGTCCGCCTCGGTCTGCAACTGGAGCCGGACGTCGCCCGCCTTCCGGGCCTTGAGCACGATCTGCATGCTCGAATCACGACCAGCTTCCAGCCGGGCGATCGACGCGAACGTCACCTCGCGGCCGTCTTCCGAGACGGTCGTGCGGGCATCCGACGAAACGAATTCGACTTCATCCGGCAGCATCAGCTTGAGGCGGACGTTGCCTGCTCCGTCATTGCCGCGATTGCGGACCAGCACGCGGAACGTCGCCTTGTCGCCGACGCCCAGCGGGCCGCCGCCCGTCGTCACCTGCTATTCCAGCGTCGCCGCTCCGACCACTTCGGTCTCGGCCACCACTTCGCTTGAAACGGCACCCCCTTCAACCGCCTTCACCTTCATCGACTTCACGCCGGCCGACTTGGCCTGGAACCGGATCTTGAGATCGACCTTGTCGCCCGACCGCATCCGATCGAGCCGCCACGAAAGCGTGCGGTTCTCGGGGCTGTAGTTGCCCGGAGGAGTCGAGTCGACGAATTCGAATCCGGCCGGAACCGTCTCGATGACCGTCGCCCCGTCACAGGTGCGCTCGCTGTCGTTCGAGATGGTGGTGGTGTAGCTCACGGTGCGGCCGAGGTAGCACTTCTTCGGACCGAGCCGCTCGACCGACAGCGCCGGCCCCACGACATCCACGCGGGCCGAACGCTCCTCGCTGATGTTTCCTTCGGCGGTGGCGATCACGCGATTGTTCGTCGAGCCCGCCTTCACCGCCGTCAGTGTCAGCTTCACATCACGGGTCTGCCCCGCACCCAGCGTTCCGAGTTCATACTCGAGGTCGTTTCCATCCGGATGCCGCATCCCTTCCGGCACGATGTTCCGGATAATGACTCCCTTGGCGTCGGCGCTGCCGCCGTTCTTCACGCGGAACACGAACGGCACCGCCTCGCCCATGCGGACCTGCGACGGAGCGTTGATGTCGAGCTGCAGTTTCGGTGCGGTGATCATGGTCTTCGCGCCGACCTCGGCCACGAAGTTCACGGTCGCGATGCTGCCGATCTGCCCTTCGGAGATCGGCGTGACCTTCACGGCGATCTTCTTCTCCTCGCCCGGCTGCATCGCGCCCAGCTTCCAGACGAGCGTCTTGTCGACCAATTCGGCCCGGGGGATCGTCCCCTGGAGTTCGGTCCCCTTGGGAATGCGGTCTTCGACCACCACGTCATGCGCGGCGGTTTCGCCGAGATTCTTGATCAGGATGTTGTAAACGAGGGGCTGGCCGATCACCGCATTGGGGGGTGCGAGCTTTTCGATCTTGAGCTGCGGGCGTTGCGGGCCCTTGGGAGTCGACGAACCGACGATCCCGTCGCCGACGAGATCGCTGCGGTCTGCGCCATCGCGAACCGATTCCGTCGCAGGGCCGCGACCGTTGCGTGGAAGTGGATCGAGACGATCGTTTCGCGGAACGTCGACGCGCGGCGTCTCATCGCGCGGGGGATCATTCCGGCGCGGGTCGTCGAGGGACGGGTTGGTGCGACGCGGTGCGATTCCGCGCGGTTCGGTATCGCGCCCGCGAGGACGCGGTTCTTCACCGTCCAATCGGCCAGGGACCGGTTCGTCGACGCGGGGACCGGGCCGATCGTCCGCGGATGGAGGAGCGCCGCCGAACTCGGGCTCGGTGGAACGGGTCCGCGGCGAGCGACTCGGAATGCTGCCGGGCGTCGCATCGAGCGTGCCGGCAGGCAAATCATTCCCGCGAGAATCGGCGTCAAGCGGGTCGCGGTCGCGCGGCGAGGTTTCGCGAGGCTTGGTGTCGCGCGCCTTCACGTCGCGGCTCGGCGGAAAGTCGAGATCGGGTTCGCTGCGTCCGCGTCCGTCGTTACGGTCCACCGGTTCGTCGCGAGGGGCGGCACGCTCGTCCCGCAGAGAATCGGGTAGCGGCCGGGGATCCGGAAGCGGGTCTTTCGTCTTGTCCTCCAGCTTCGGCGGCGGCTCGCCGCCGAAGCTGCCGTCGAGAGGAATGTCGTTCGGAGAATCGCTCGCGGCGCGGCGCTTTGGCACGGGCGAAACGTCCGCGGCGGGTCGTGCCTCTCGCGACGGTCGGTCTTCGAGAGGCGGAAACTCGTCAGCAGCGGTCTTGCGGGAACGATCGTCGCTGGCACGCGGGGTCGGTTCCTTCGTGCGGCGGACGGCGGTGCCGCGGTCGGGAGCCGGGCCGGGGTCGGAATCTCCGAATGGATCATCGCCGCGCACGGGTTTCGCGTCGGTCGGAAACTCTCCGATCGTCGGGCTGTTGTCCGCGTCGTCCGCATTTCGCATGGCGGCCGGCTCGATGCCACGCGAGCGGTCGCCGCGCCGATCGGGCGCGCCCGCCGCACGCGGCCGAGGCTGCGAGGGGAAGTCGTCCCCTTCCATCGTGTCCTTCGAACGATCGGCGGATTCGGCTCCGGGGCCGAACAACTGCGGGCCGGGAGCGCTCCGCTCCGCGTTCTCCGGGCGGCGATCGGGCTCGGGCGACGGCGCCAGATCCTGAGAAGGTTCTTCATTTGATGCCGTCACCACTCCGCCGGCGTCGGCGCCGTCGTCGATCGACGCACGGCCGGCCCGCGGCACGGCCGTGGCTGCAACCGGCTCGATCTTTCCGCGGGGCTCCGACGAACCGAAAGGATCCTGATCGTCGCTTTTTTGTGATGAGGGATCGTCCGCTGCAGGCGCCGCGTCTCGATCCCGGAAGTCGAGACCGCGCGAGCGGGTAGGCGGCACGCGTTGTGCGACCGGTTCGCCTTCATCGAAGGAAGTTGGCTTGCCTCCACCCAGCCTGGCAGGCCGGGAAGGAACGGAATCAAACGAATCCCCCTCCGACATCTCCGGCTCGACGTGAGCCGTCTCCGCGCCCCCCGGGGAGGGCTCTTCGCGCCCTGCGTCGTCGAAGGGGTTGCTGGCGCGCTTTCGCGGCGGACGAGTGAGGGGGGACTCCGTCGGATCAATCTGGCCGAAAGGCTCTGCCGTGCGGCGACCAGAACCGGCTTCGCTGGAATGATCGTGACCGTCGTGATCGTGACCGTCATGGTCGGAATGGCCTGCATCGGCCACGAGGGCCGCAGGGTCGGCGTCGGTCTCGGGATTGTTCAACCCGCGCTGGGCCTGAAGGACCGCCAGAAATCCGATTCCCACCACGCCCGCAAGGGCCGTCAACTTCCAGAGGGAGTTCTGCATGGGATTCCTTTCCCCCGTCGCAAGCCGGCCGCGGAATGCCCCCCGCGCCTTCGGACCAGGTCCGGAAGCACGTCGAACCAGGTGAGGATCCGCCAATCAGCGGTCCGGTTCGTACCACGCGACCCCCGTCCAGACCCCGCGATCTCCGCGCGGAATCCGGCCGGACGAGGCGGAATACCACACTCCGGCAATCAGGGAAAGATGAGATTCGCAAAGTTTTCTCAAGAACGGAGCTCGCGGAGCGCCGCGGCTCATTCGTTCCCTCGAAACTCTCAGGCTTTCGTCGGAGCCGGCGGATCCTTCTTCTCGGGCGTCGCCGGGGGTTCGGCAGCGGGTTCCGACGTCTTTCCCGGAGCCTCGATCTGGTCGCTGTTGAACACCACTTCGATCATCGTGGTGACTCCCCGCCCCGACTTGGCATTCAACCCTTTGCGGAAGTGAACGCGCCACACCAGATCGCCTGTCAGCCGGTCGATTCCGTCGGAATCGGTCGGAATATACGTCTCGAAAGTCTGTCCCGGGGGAACCCAGTAATCGATATTCAGATCCTTCAGGTCCCACACATCATTGAAAGCATGCTGGTAAACCAGCACGGCAGAGCCGGGCTGTCGCTTCTTCGGCAGCGGGCAGACAAATGTGTTGGATCGCTCGCGTCCACTATCCATTGCCGTCCGGTGCCGGGCGAACAGCAATTCTTTTCCCAGCGGGCTGAATTCCTGGTCCTTCGAGACATTCTCGAACCGCATCCAGAGCTTCAGCACCGTCTCTCCCGGCGGCTTCTTCGTTCCTGCATCACTGTAGTGAGTGAACTCGATCGGTTCGCGGACGACGCGCAGCGGCGTCACCCGCAGGTTGCCATACCGCTCCGTCTGGCCGAGCTTCAGCGTATGTCCGGGGGGCATCGATGCCGCCTGCGAGACGAGCTCGGTGCGGATCTTTCCCGCCGGCGTCTCCTTGGGCACGACGTCGGGAAGGCTTTCGAGTTGATGCGAGGTTCCGAACTTCGCCCCGAACACCAGATACAGGATCATCACCGTGATGGCGCTCGCGTAGCTGAGGATCATGACGAACCACAGCTGCGAGACCGTGACATGCCTGGGGAGCGAGCGTCCCGCCGGACGCGCGGCCGGTGCTGCAGTCATGCTGGCGGGGCTCGCCAGGAAACCGGCGTCCGCTGCAGGAGCGGCTTCCGCGGGAACCGCCGCGACGACTGCATCGGCCGGAACGGCTTCTGCCGCCACAGGTGCGGCCATCGCTGCCGCCACCGGAGCGGCCGCATAGGAAGGCGCGGTCGAGGGAGCCGCAGCAGCAGGAGCGGCGACCGGAGGTTCGGCAGCCGTCGCGGCGGGCTCGACGGTCGTGGCCACCGCAACCGTCACGGGAGCCCCCATGCCGACGGGTGCCGCCGCGGCCGCGGCCATCATCGCCGCTTGTGCCGCGAGGTCCGACGCGGGTGGTGCGACGGACTCTGGCGGAACTTGCTCGACGGACGCCGGCGCTTCTGCCGGTTGCTCCCATGCGGTCGCCGGTTCGGCCGTCGATGCTTCATCCGCTGACACGGGAGCGTCCACCACGACCGCTTCGGTCTCGCCAGCCACCGTTGCGGCGGGTGCGATCTCTTCGGGGGGGGGAACTTCCGACGTCTCCGCACTCGGTGTCTGATCGACGACTTCCGGATTGTCCGTCGGCGCCGTCGCTGCCGTCATCCAGGACGGCGCATCGGCCGTCGGGCTTGAAGAAGGCTCCGACGGGACGACCGTCTCGACGGCCGGTGTGGCGGCTTCTGCCACGGGTTCCACGACTGCCGGTGCTTCGTCAATCGCTTCGGGGAATTGGGGAGACCGTGACTCACCGCCGGGAGCATCTTGAGAAATCGTCGCGTCGGTTGACGGCTCGTCGACAGGGGCGGAGGTCGCATCGGTTGTGGCCGCGAAGGACTCGGTCGCTTCGGCCTCTGGAACGCCGTCAGATGCGGCGGCTGGCTCGAACGGCAACGCTTCATGCACCGTGGCGTCGTCCGCCGCCTCCGGCGTCAGACTGTCGATGGCTGCCATTCCTGGCTGCGTTGCCCAGGGATCTGGCGGAGCCGATTCGAGAGTCGCCTCGGCGGCAGGCGTCGGCCATTCGGGAGCGGCTTGTGGGGACGCGGCTTCCGAGCCGGGGTCGACCGGTTGCAAGGCCTCGTCGACAGCGGCCGGACCGGTCGAGGATTCGACCGGCGCAGGTTCCGCGGTGGCGGCGAGCGGCGTTTCGAGGGTCGCGGGCATCGGCGCGACCGTGGCCGCTTCCCCGGCAAGCGGAATCGTGACCTGCAACATGGGCGGCGCCGACCATGCGAGAGGGGCAGGCGCCGGAGAACTCGACACGGGAGCCGGTGCCGCTGGAGGCGGTGCAGCGGCAGCGACCGGTTGTGCCGTGGAGACGACGGGAGCAGGCGCTGGAGTCGGAGCGGGTGGCGGGCTTGGTGCGGGAGCCGGTGGCGGAGAGGCCGTCAGTTGATCGAACGAGAAAGAGAACGGCGTTTCTGGCTGGGCCGCGGCGGGAAACGGCGCAGGGCTGCCCGCTCCGGGAAATGAAAAGGGAAGCCCTTGCGAAGCCGGAGCAGGAGCAGGAGGCGGTGTGGGGGCTGGCGGCGCCGCGACCTGAGCGACCGGCGCCGGGACGGGCGGCGAAGGAGGCGGCTCGGGCGCGGTCAGAATCGACGGAAACGGACTTGGTGCGGAAGGGGGCGGAGAGGGGAAATTGCTCCCAAATTGCGGGAATCCCGAGGGGACGCCCCCGGCCGGGGCCGGTGCCGGAGGGGCATTTTGCGCGGCCTGGAGCCAGTCAGGAATCGAGTCCGACATCGGCTTCAGGGAATCGTTCGACTTGGCTGTCGGGGACCTCGGCGTCGGTTTCAACGCCGCGGTTTGCGGGGGGACCGGAGGGTAACTGGCCTGCGGCGCGGCCGGCTTGGGAAGCGGAACCATCAAGTGGGTCCCGCACATGGGACACGCCACCACGACGCCTGCCTTCTCCACCAGCAGTCGCCCCTGGCAGCGCGAACACAACACTTCCAACGGCATATCGGCTCCGGCACGTCGCCCGTGCCCCTGGCCCGTCCGCCGGCTGGTCCCCCAGCCGTGCGGTCAACTTCCAGTGCGTGGCGGAACGCCTCCTGGTTCACGCATCAATTCGAACCAGTCTATTCTGATGCTGTTCACCTCTTGACGCAATCCGCTTTGGAGAGAAGCCTCGGCAGCAGGCGCCGAGAATCCCTCTCCCGCCGCAACGTCGCTCCACAGCGCACGATCGAACGGCATGAAAGTCGAAATCCCCAGCAGCGGAACATCGGTCAGCCGCTCGAGTTCGCTCGGGTTCGTTTCTTCCGCGAGGCCGAGGGAACCCGGCGTCGGCTGATTGAGCACAATCCCTGCAATCGGAAGCCCGCGTCCCTGGATCGCTTCGATCGTCAGCAGGGTCTGGTTGATCGTGCCAAGCCCCAGCCGTCCGACGATCAGCACGGGAAAGCCGAGGTCGCGCGCGACGTCCGCCACCAGATCGTCGTCCGACAGCGGACTCAGAAAGCCTCCGGCCCCTTCCACGATCAATGCCCCAACACGCCCGCGCCACCAGTCGGCTCCGGACCGCAGCAATTGAGAATCGACCCGCTTTCCCTCACGACGCGCCGCCACCGGCGGCGCCAGCGGCGGCACAAAGCATTGAGGGCAGATCCGCTCGCGCGGATATTCCCCCCGCAACGACGCAAAGTGAGCTTCGACGTCGTCGTAGCGCGGATTGACGATCACGTCCATCGGGCCGCCGCTGGCTCCGCTGCAGGCGGGTTTATAGATCCCGAACCGCACGCCCCGGCCATGTAAAGACCGGGCGATCTGGCCGACCAGGAAGGTCTTGCCGACGCCGGTGTCCGTTCCCGTCACGAAAAGTCCGCGCATTCCGCTCACCGATTGAACTCTGCCATGGGCAGCCCTAGACTGAACTGGGGATGGATTCCCATCCGCACTCAACCGACCACCTCGCAGGTCCGCCCATGCCGATGTCTTCGCCTTCCCCTTTCGAACTCCTTTCCGACGGCACACTTTCGCGACGAACCTTCCTGGCCGGGGCCGGTGCGACCGCCCTCGCGGGAGTTTCGCACCTCGCTGGAGTGTCTCACAACGCCTGGGCTCAGGCCAAGACACCGCCGAAGAAAGAGATCCTCGAGAGAACGCTGACGACGGACGACGGACGCCAGCTGGCGGCCACCTACTACAAGTCGGTCAAAGGGAAGGACGCGCCGGCTCTCATCCTGCTCCACCAGCAGGGAAGCAGCCGGCTGGCGTGGAAGATTCCGATGGTCGACCGCCTCCATGAGGAAGGCTACGCGATTCTGACCTTCGATTTTCGCAAGCACGGCGAGGCGGGCGGCGGCGAGAAGCTCGGCGCCCACGATTACGTCGGCATGGTGAACGACTTGGAAACGGCCAAAGCTTTCCTGGTGGAAGAACACGAAAAAGGGAATCTCAACATCCGCAAGACGGGGATCGTCGCGCCCGCGATGGCCGCCCCGATCGCACTGGTCTTCACCGCAGCCGACTGGCTCCGTCCCCCGCACGATGACGCGCCGACGTTCGAAGCCAGCACGCCGCGCGGTCAGGACATTCGGGCGCTGATCCTGCTGTCGCCGAACGAAAACCTGCCCGGGCTGGGCCCGCAACCGAGCCAGGCGGCCCTCACGTTGAAGAATCCGGCGTTCCGCGTCGCGACGCTGATCGGGGTCGGCACCAAGGACAAATTCGACAAAGGGATGAAGATCGCCCGCGATATCCACAAAAAAATCGCCGGCAAGGACGGCGACACCGACCTCAACCTCTTCTCGAAATACGAGACGAACGCCCGCGGCACCGAGATGCTGGAGAGGAAGCTCGGGCTGAAGGTCGAAGACCACATCGTCGGATTCTTCAAGAAGTTCGTCTACGACCTGAAGGACGAATGGCGCAGCCGCAAGAGCCGCCTGCGCTCGTAATTCTGCCGTCGCGGGGAAGACGGAGGTCGGGGCATGGGGATGGCCCTGCGAGTCGTCGCAGGGCTTCGCCGCGAACCGGGACCTCAGGGTGCGGACTCGCCAAAGTCGGCACTGCGATAGACAACTTTCCCGTCGAGCACCGTCATCAGCGTCTTCGCCAGATGGATCTCATGCGGCGAAACGTCGAACAGGTTTCGGTCGAGCACGACGAGGTCGGCCGCCTTGCCCACTTCGATGGATCCCGTCTCCTTTTCCTGAAAGTTCAGGTACGCTCCGTTGATCGTGTAGCTGGCGAGCATCTGCGCCAGATCGACGGTCTCTTCGGGACTCCACGCCGCCCCTGCCCCCTGTTCGAGTCCGCGGCGCGTGATCGCCACCTGGATCGCATCGAGCGGATTCATCGACGTCACCGGCCAGTCGCTTCCGCCGGACACCACCGCTCCGCTGTTCGCCACGCTCCGCATCGGGTAGAGCCATCTCGACCGTTCCGGCCCCAGCAGCGGAATCGTCATGTCGACGATGTAGGGGTCGGCCCAGGCCCAGAACCCCTGGAAGTTGGCGACGACTCCCAGCCGGCGCAGGCGCGGGATATCGGCCGGATCGAACAACTGGAGATGAGCGATGTGGTGGCGTGAGTCGCGCCGGCCATTGCGAGCCTGGGCAAACTCCAGGGCGTCGAGCGTCGTTTGAATGGCCCGGTCGCCGATCGCATGCGTGTGAATCTGAAAGCCGAGTCGGTCCAACTCGGCGGCCAGCGGCTTGAAGTCGTCTAATTCGACATTCAGCCAGCCGCGCTGTGGCGGTCCTTCGCTCAGATAGTCGCTCAGCAGCGCTGCGGTCCGCGATTCGATGACGCCGTCCTGGAAGATCTTCACGGCCGTCGCCCGGACGCGCCGCCCCTCGTACTTCTTCCGCCATTCGACGAACCGAGGCACCTGCGACAGGCCCTTTGCCGGATCGTAGTGCATGGCCGCGACGACCTTCACGTTCAGCTCGCCCTTCCGGTCGAGTTCGGACAGCGCGTTGAGATGCTGGTCGGTCACCCGCGCTTCCTGCACCGACGTGATGCCGTTTCGACTGGCGACTTCCATCCCGCGCCGCAGCCCCGTCACAAATTCTTCTGCCGAGTAAGGCGGTGCTTTGTCGGCCACGAGCCGGGCGGCTGACTCGCGAAGCGTCCCGGTCGGTTCGCCCGTGACAGGATCCCGCTCGATCTTTCCGCGCGGTGGATCGGGCGTCTCTTTCGTAATCCCCGCAATGGCCAGAGCCCGTGAGTTTGCCCAGGCCGAATGCCCGTCGAACGCTTCGAGAATCGCAGGCCGGTCCGGCACGAGCTTGTCCAGCAGGCTCTTGTGCGGGTTGCCGCCGCTCATCGTCAACGGCCATCCGCCCCCGCGAATCCACTTCTTCCGTGGATTGCGCTTCGCAAACTGCTGGATGGCGTCCAGGACTTCTTCCTGCGTCGCCAGATCGAACAGGTTGCACTCATCCAGATCGAGGCCGCCGCCGATCAGATGGACGTGCGAGTCATGAAACCCCGGCAGCAGCATCTTGCCTTTCAGGTCGATGGTTTGAGTCTTCGCACCGATCCAGGACGCGATCCCCGCGTCGGTTCCGACGTACACAATCCGCCCGTCACGAACCGCGACCGACTCGGCCCAGCGGCGCACCGCGTCCACGGTATAAACCGCACCCTGCCGGTAAACGACATCCGCGGGCGTCGGGTCGTCCGCTCGCGCGGGGTAGTCGAGCGCGAGAGTCAGCAACAGACTCGGCAGCAGTCTGGCGAGCATCGGTCATCCCCTGAAAGTCGGTCCCTGCGGCAGGACCGCAGCGCCGTTCTGGTCGAGCATCCAGAGCAGCGGTTCGCAGATCCCATACGGTTCGATCATCCGTTCGACGAGGCTCCCCGCATTGGCCGAGGTCGCATCGTTCAATCCCACGGGAGTCAGTGGAAACAGCTTCCACCGCGGGCCGAAGAATCCTTCCGCCTGACGCAACATGTCCCAACCGGGAAACAACCGCGGCAGGATTTCCCGAATTAGTTCCGACCGCCGATCGATGACTTCCGGCGCCAGCGATTCTCCGCTGGGGTCGATGGTCCTCAATCGATCATAGAACCGGTCCACCCAGCCATCCGATGAACCGCGATGTGGTGCGGCCAGCAGATCCAGCTTGGTCAGGCAGATTGCCAGCGGGACATCCAGTTGCCGTCCCACCGGAATCTGTCTCAGGGCGGCGACGTTCTCCACGAACTTCGCCAACGCGTCGCCCTGCAACTGTGCCGGGAGGGTTGGATCGAGGAAGAAGACGTACCCATCCGCTTGCAGCTGACGTCTCCGCAGCGTGCTGGAATGAGTGTGACGAACCGTGACTTCTCCCGGGAAGTCGAAGAGGTTTACGAGGCATTGTCGGAGCCGCGCCGCACGGTTGTGGTTCTGAAAGGCGAACACGATCGGATCAGGCAGCGCAGAGACCTGCGTTGCCGAGGGAGCGATGCGGTTGTTCAAAGCGAAGTCGACCATCTGGTCGAAGCGCTCTGCCCCCGGACCCTCGATTCGCGTGAACGTGACGTTGCCGGGATACCGCCCCTGGATCAGATGGGAATAGAGCTGCAGGGCCCAGAAGGTCTTTCCCGAACCAGGAGCGCCAAGCGTTGTGAACGAAAGCTTGGGTAGATTCCGATAGTGCTCCAGAAACTCGAACCCGCACTCCTCTCCCGCGTCTCCCGCAACTTCCGTGAGAAAATTCCGGCAATGGATGACTCGCAGCCCCGGGGACGCGCCATCCATCACCGCGGACAGCGTTCCGACAGCCAAGCACTTTGGACACGTTTCGCGCGTCTGACGGCGCTGACGGGTGCGACGGAGGAACACCAGGGCGCCACTCACTCCCGCAAGAAGAATCGCCGCGCCACCCGCCGCACCCCAGGCCGACCAAATCCCAGCGGCAAGGGTGAACATGGTCTGGAATTCCAGGACTCGAATGCGGCACGGCGTGAGCGAAGTCTGGTGGCGTCCCCGCCACGACTCGATAATCTACCGAGCCTCGACGCGCCGTCCAACGCCTCACGCCACCGCTCCGGAATCGGACATCGCTCGGCCGTCGCTTCGCACGCGCTGGAAAATTATGGCAGAATCGGGACGCGTCGCTCCGCAAGCCACGACTCGAAGAACGGCCGTTCGCCGCTGAGAATCCATGCCCCCCGCAGTGCATCAGCTCTACTACACGCACTGCAACTCCGCCACTTCGGCGCTCACGCGCGGCTCGGGTGAATCGAGAACGCAGTCGATCGGATATACCGTCCGAGCGGCGTCGCTCCCTCAGTCGGAATTGCAAGCATGCCTTGAGGACATCGAGCACCTGCTGCGGTACGAACTGCCGTCCGATACGCCGCCCGAGCAACGGAATGCTCTCACCCCCCGCAACACCCCGCAAAAGCTGATCTGCGGACGAAGCCGGTCGGGTCGAAGCCTCGTCGCTCGGGTTTCGTACCGCCCCTTCGACGTCACCGGACGACCCGGGGCGTTGTTCGCCCATGTCCTTCTGCAGAATTCCTCCGACGACTTTTCCCCGCTGGAATGCCTCAGACTCTGGAACGCGCCCGGCTGGGTGATCGAAGACTCCGAGTCGATTCCGCACGAACTTCCGGCGCTTTCCGGTTTGTCAGATCTTCATGACGGTCGACCGGCTTTGCTGGATGACGGTCTGCTGCACGAATTCCTCACGTCCACACCGGAGGCCTGCCCCGACGTCGTGCCTGCTCGCTGGCGGGAACGTCCGGCCGCCGAGCGCCGTCGGCTGCTGCTCCGTGGGCTGACACACTTCGTGGACACGCCGCAGCGACCGATCCATTTTCTCGCGGAGCCTCCGTTCTCGGCATTGCTGTTCTACGGCATGCTGAGAATCGCCGACCTCTCCCAAACCACTCGCAAGGTGTTGTTCTCGACATTCGAGCAAGGGCACGCGCGGCACTTTCCGGCGCTTTCGGCCCAGTTTCCGTACGACCTGTCCCGCTTGCCACTGATGGCAATGCAGTTGAGCCGACAGGCCACGGTCATCGACGCATTTTCGGATCCCGCCGCCACAATTCCCCCACGGCCGGTGTTCAACAGTCCGCTCTTTGAGGAGCAACTCGAAGCCCTCGTGCGGGACAACCTCCCGCTGTCCCGCTGGATCGAGACGCTTCGCGGCGCGGATGCTCTGGCTGGGACGGGACGACTCGACACCGCTCCGACAGCCGAGCCTCCCCCTCCTCCGCCCATCGTTCCCGGCAGCGCCGTCCGCAGTCACAGAGAGACGCCGCGCGAATCATCCGCCCCGGGTCGACAGCCTCCGGCGGAATTCGACGGCCCACCCCGTCCTTCTTCGCCGCCGCCTGGAGTCCTTCCTCCGGACCCTTTTCCCGAGGGGCGAACCGATTTGTACAGATGGAGGGCTCTCCTCCAGGCGATCGACAACAACGACGAACAAGAATTCTCGCGGCACTTTGATGCTCGACTTCGGAGATTCTGGGACGGCCTGCACCCGTGGCACGACCGATTGCGGGGCCTCGTGGTTGCTCGCATCGATGCCGGCAACGAGACATTGCCGCGCCTTCCTCGCGTCACCGACCCCATCTCTCTGGGGCGCTCGGGGGAAGTCGTCTTCCGCTGGAACTGGCCGACCGAGCGATACGTCGATCACTGCGTTCTCGGCCTGACGGAAACCGCTCCGATGGGAGCCGTTTCTCCGACCGACGACAAGATCATCACCCGGTATTTCTTGGGCCTAAAGCACTACG
>JADZEF010000024.1 GCA_020850695.1 Planctomycetaceae bacterium
GAAAGACGTGGCTCCATTGTGGCACGAGACTTCGCTGCGTGAAACCGCACCATGCACGGAGGACGTGCGTGGCGTAGGAGCGGATTTCTGCATTGGCTGTCGTGATGGACTTGAGAGACGCGGCGAGCATCACTTACGCCTTCGGCGTACAGAGCACTTGCGTCCCCCCTCGCGTCTCAACGCACGACTTCGGCGTGCCGCGTTGACAGGCGGTAATCCTGTCCCACGGAAAGCGAAGACGGCCTTCCCCGCTTTGCTGCGAGGAAGGCCGTCTTGAGTTTTGTCAGCGATCTCGCGATCGCCAGGCATCAGCCGAGGAGCGAGAGGACCTGCGACGGGCCCTGGTTCGCGATCGACAGAACCGAAAGGCCCGCCTGCGAGAGGATCTGAGCCTTGGTCATGTTCGCCGATTCGGTCGCGAAGTCGGCATCGACGATCGAGCTGCGGGCTTCGGTGATGTTCTCCAACGCCACGCCGAGGCTGTTGACGTTGGTTTCGATCACGTTCTTCTGGATGGCCCCGAGACGACCGCGGAGCGTCGAGACGCGGTTGATGGCCTGCTCGACGATATCCACGAGGTCCGAACCCGGAACTTCCGGTCCGACGTCCAGGAGGCTCTTGCCGCCACCGGTCCCCAGTTCGTACAGCTTACCGCTGATGCCGCCGAGGCGGGCCGTGTTGATGGCGTCAATGCCGAGGCCGATCTGGCCGGCGACCGACGCTTCCTGGCCGATCTGGAAGAGCGAGCCGCCACCGGTGATCGAGATGGTCGCGGTCGTGTTGGCGACGTTGCTGGCGGCCTGGAAGTTGATCGACGCGTCGAGCGTCGCCGTCTTCACCGAAGCCTTCAGCCCGTTCCCCTGAGCGTCCTGGCCGTTGATCTGGACCTTGATGTCGGCGCCCGCGTTGCGGCTGCCAGCCGTCGTATTGTCGGCCAGCGTCGTGGCGAAGCTGCCGTTGAGAACGTTAACTTCGACGAACTCGTTCGAGCCGTAGTTCGTGCTGGAGAGGACCAGCACGTCGCTGCCTGAGGAGGCCGTGAGCGAATCCGCGGTGCGGGCGGCGACGACGCCGGTTCCGTCGCCGGAGGCGTCGACGCTGACGAGGGCCCGGGCGGCGACCGCCCCGGCACTGGCGTCGGTGGCGATGAAGTTCTCGATGTCGGCCGCGGTGCTCGTCACGTTGCCGTTGGCGTCGGTGGCGAGGTTGACCGTGATGAGGTGGTTGCCGTTGCCGTCGAGGCCGACGGTGACGCCGAGGCTGGCGTTGTTGGCTCCCGGATCGGCGAAGGCGACACTGATGCCCTGGGTCTGGGTGCCGGTGCGGGCGTCGGTGAAGGTGACGTCGTTGTTGGCCCCGTCCGCGCCGCCGGTGAGCGACTGGATTCCCTTGGCGGCGAAGACGCCGGTGCCGTCGCCGGACGCGGTGACGCTGATGAGGGCCCGGGCGGCCACGGCACCCGCGTCGTTGCTGTTGGAGAGATAGGTGGCGATGTCGCCGGCGGTGCTCGTCACGTTGCCGTTGGCGTCGGTGGCGAGGTTGACGGTGATCGTCTGGTTGCCGTTCGCGTCCTGGCTGACCGTCGCTCCAAGGGTCTGGTTGGCGCCGGTGTTGAGGAACTGCGTCGAGATCGAGGTGGCGAACTCACCCTGCGAGTTGGTCGCCCGGGCGTCGGTGAACGAGAGGTCGTTGTTGGCCCCGTTCGCCCCGCCCGTGAGGTTGGTCGAACCGAAGGCCTGCACGACGCCCGTGCCGTCGCCGGAGGTCTCGAGGATGAAATTGCCGCTGATGTTCGCGTCGGCGTGGTTCGCGATCAGGGTCTTGATATCGTTCGCGGTCGACGTGATGTTGCCGTTGGCGTCGGTCGCGAGGGTGACGGTCAGCGTACCGCCGTCGCCGTTGGCGGCGAAGGCCGCGCCGAGCGTCTGGCTGGCTCCGGCGTTTTGGAAGACCACGCTCAGGTTGTTCGTGAAGACCGCGTTGGCGTCGGTCGCACGGCCGTCCGTGAAGCTGATATGGCTGTTGGTGACGTCTGACAGCGCGACGGCGCTGTTCGCCTGGACGACGCCCGCTCCGGTGCCCGACGCATTCGCCGTGACGAGGGCGCTGGCGTTGGCGTCGCCGGTGATCAGCGTCTCGATATCGCCGGCGGTCGACGTGATGTTCCCGTTGGCGTCGGTCGCGAGGCTGACGTTGATCGTCTGATCGCCGAACTCGTTCGTGTCGATCGTGAGCGAGAGGGCCTGGCTCGCCGCGTTCGGATTCACGAAGGCCACGGCGACATTGAAGTCGTCGCGGACGTTGACGGCCCGGTTGTCGGTGAAGGTGATGTCGTTGTTCGTCGTGTCCTGGCCGCCGGCGAGCTGGGTCGAGCCGAGCGCGCCGTAGGTGTCGGTGTTGACGCCGGTCGACGAGACCGAGATGAGCCCCGCGGCTCCCGCGTGGGCGGCGATGGCCGCCGCGATGTTGCCGGCGGTGGCGGTCGAGTTACCGTTGCCGTCGTCAGCCAGTTCGATCGAGACGGTGTAGTTGCCGTTGGCATCGACGTCGACGGCGCTGACGGCCGAGTTGGCGTCGTTGGCGCTGCCGTTCGTCAGGACGACATTGATCTGTCCGCCGAGGGTTGTCGCGTCGCCGACGGTGGCCGTGGCGCGGGCGTCGGAGAAGGTGATTGTCGCATTGCCTTCAGCACTGGTCGCCTGCGTAAAGCCGGCGCGGGCGTTGCGGCTGATGTTGATCGATCCGGCGGTGGTCAGCGTGGCGCTTCCGGCCGTCGAGTTCTGCACGGCGAGGGTGCCGGCCGTCGCGTTGCTGACGGTCAACGAGCCCGGGGCGGAGTTCGTGATGCTGGCCTGGACGCCGGTGACGTCTTTCACCGAGTTGATGGCGTCGCGGATGTTGGCGACCGAGCTGGCGCCGCCGAGGAACAGCACCTGGCTGCCCCCCGAGCCGGAGACTTCGATCGTGGCGGCCGAGCTCAGCGGCCCGCCCGAATAATGGATCTCGCCCTTCTTCGCGGCCGAGACGACCGTCGCGTCGATGTTGACCGTCGAGCTGGTGCCGAACAGGGCTTCGTTGACCTGGAAGTCGCTCAGCTTCGCGGCGTCGGTGCTCGTGAGGCTGGTCGTGAAGGCCTTGCTGCCGTCGAGGAGTTTTTCACCGGCGAACGTGGTGTTGGCCGAGATGCGGTTGATGGCCGAGAGGGCCGCGTCGATCTGCGACTGGTTGGCCTGGATTTCTTCCTGCGACAGGGCACCGCGGTTGAGCCCTTCCTGGACGAGGCCGCGAACCTGATTGAGCAGCCCGCCGATTTCGCCGAGGGCCGAGTCGGCCGTCGAGATCACGTTGTTGGCGCGGCCGCTGTTCTTGATCGACTGCTCGATCGAGGTGATCTGCGAGCGGAGCGTTTCGCCGGCGATCAGACCGGCGGGGTCGTCCTTACCCGAGTTGATCTTCAAACCGGTCGACAGACGTTGAAGCGAGGTGCCGAGGAGGTCATTCGCCCGGTTCAAACTGCGAAGGCCGCGCAGCGACGCGACGTTCGTGTTAATGCGTGTCATCGATAAGGCCCTTTCTCAGAGGCACTGCCGCCAGCCAGGGGTATGGCCCGCGGTGGGGGGAACAAGCGGTGATGTGGAGAGTCAGTTCCTCATCCGTGCCCGTAACTTTGGGTGAATCAGGACGCGGTGGTGATGGAAAACTCGACGGTCGGGTTCGACAAAAGCGAATATGGACGCTGCGGGACTCTGATCCTTCCACGAGTTGCAGACACACCCCGGAAGCGTTGGCTTGATCGTGATCGGACCGGGCGGTTCCTGGGCCACGCTTCCCACGTCCCTGCCTGCGACTCATCCGGCGCATCCCTCGACATCGTCGCCGGAGTGACCACCCCGCTTCGCCCCCATCCTCGGCGTTGCCGGCTTCCCCCCGCACCATTCCCGATGCGTGAGGACAAGGTCACAAGTGCCCGGTCCGGGCATTGTCTCCTCGATCTATCGGCACGCGCCCCATGAGGCTTTAGTCAATCTGAGAAAATTAGAGAACATGGCGAGAGTGAATCGACTTGCGGCGTAACCCGAGATGCTGTCGTGACGATGAGAAGAATCGTACGCCTCGTGACCGTTATCCCGTTTGTGCGGGCTGTATCCCGCAGAAACTCTGTTTTGCGTTACCGTTGCGAGAGGAAGTGCAAACAGACTGCATTCCACGCGATGCCGGGACGTCGGGATGGAAGGCCATCGACTCGAACGGGTTGTCGACGGATGTCCCTTCACTCCGGAAAGTCCGTCGCCTGACGATATGACGGTTTTTTGATCACTTATTTGAGAGTGTTGAGGCAAGCTGGATTGCCTGGGCAATTGAATGGAGTCGACGACTCCAGTAAAGTTTTGCCTTCGCTCCGACTCCCTTTGCTTGGGGTCGGATTGTGTCGATGGGCCGGCGGAACGGTTGCCGCGGTCCCTGCGTCGCGGACTTGAAGGAAAATCGGTCCGCATCCGTACTCCGCACGACGCGCACTTCTTGCCTGCAACGACGACCGAGCACGGAACTTCGGTCGACTTTTCCGTCTGCGGGCGCATTCCTGTGTTACGTTTTCGCGCCCTCACGGTGGACGACCCTGTTGCGCTCGGGCAATGCGTCGCCACGACCGCTGAGGATGGAACAACCCTCAAGCGAAGAAAAGGCAGGACAATCAAAGGCGCAGCGGTCGCAAAGCAATGCCAGGAGACATCAGAAATCCGGGTCACTCGCTCAGGCGTCGGGTCTCCCGGAATCTAGCCTCCGACTTGTCTTTGCGTTCGCTTTGCGAACTAAGCGTCTTTGCGTCAATTGCCTTTTCCTCAGCAACTGCCCTTCAACGGATTGCCGGATACCACAATGCGTGACGTCTCTCGGATTCCCCTGGCGATCGTCGGGATGGCGTGCCGTCTGCCGGGGGCCGACAGCATCGACGAATACTGGCGGCTCCTCTCGGAAGGGCTGACCGGCTACGGGCCGCTGCCCCCCGAGCGGTTCGATATGCAGAAGCATTTCGATGCCGAGCCCGGCAATCGCACCAAGTCGTACACGGCGATGGGGGGCATCGTTCAGCCTCGCCCGTTCGACCTCAGCCGGTATCCACTCCCGCAATGGCTCATCGAGCAGACGGCCGAGAGCCACCTTAATATGTGCGAGGTCGCGGTCCGGGCGTTCGAGAACGCTGGCTGGGATCCGCTGTCGCCGCCGAACCGTCGTGCGGGAGTCTACATCGGCCATGCGCCGCCGATGTCTCAGCTGAGCAGGATGATCTACGCCCGGCAGGTCGCCCACACCGCGGAATACCTTCGCGAAATTCCCGACTTCGACCTGACGGTCGGCGGTCAGTCGCAAGCGGTGATCGAAGAAGTCATCGCCGCGGTGCGGTCGGGGATCGAGCCGACCGACCCGGTCGTGAAGTTGCGGGCCCACGCGTACTACCTGCCGACGCTCCTCTCGCGGCAGTTCTCGCTCGACGGACCATCGATGGCGTTCGATGCCGCGTGCGCCTCGTCTTTGCGGGCGCTGGGCCACGGGGCGCGGGCACTTCAGCTGGGCGAAGTCGACTGCGCGCTGGTGGGCAGCGCGTCGTACTGTCATGCCGATACGCTGGTCCTCTTCTCGCAGGCGAAGTCGGTCTCGACGACCGGGTCGCGTCCCTTCGACGACGATGCGGACGGACTCATTGCATCCGAAGGCTACGTGCTGCTGCTGATCAAGACGCTCGAGAAGGCGCTGGCTGACGGCGACCGCATTCAGGCGGTCATCCGCGGCATCGGCATTTCGTCGGACGGCAAGGGAAAGAGCCTCTGGGCGCCGCGCAAGGAAGGGCAGATCGAGGCGATGAAGCGGGCCTACAGCGACGATGTGAAGCCCGCCGACCTGCAGTACATCGAAATGCACGCCACCTCGACCCAGGTGGGCGATTCGACCGAGATGTCGGCCCTCGTGGAAGGCCTGGCTCCCATGCTGCCGCCGGGCAAGCGGTTGCCGGTCGGAAGCGCCAAGGCAAACGTCGGGCACGCCCTCGAAACCGCCGGCCTCGCAAGCCTCGTGAAAACGGTGCTCGCCATCCAGCACCGCACCATTCCCCCACAGATCAACTTCAAGACCCCCAGTTCGAAGATCGACTGGGCGAACATCCCGTTCTATCCGTCCCCTGAGCCAATCGCGTGGCCGTCACCCCCGTCGGGGAAGCTGCGACGTGCGGCAGTGAACGCCTTCGGCATCGGCGGGCTGAACGTCCACGTCGTCCTGGAGGAATTCGACCCGCGCGAGACGCCGAAGCTCGCGGGTTATGGCAAGGAGAGCGCGACGGAATCGGAACGCTGTCCGATTGCGATCGTCGGGATGGGGACGGTGCTGCCCGGCGTGCGGAACGTGAGCAAGCTGTGGGACGTGCTGGCCTCGGGCGAGCGCCAGGTGCAGCCGGTTCCGGCCAACCGTTGGGACGGCAGCATCGGACTGGCTCCGGGCGAAGACCGGCTGTGGACCATTCCGTCGAATATCGGCGGATTCATCACGGCATTCGAGTTCGACTGGAAGAAGCACAAGATCCCGCCGAAGCAGGTGACGACCGGTGCTCCGCTGCAATACATGCTCCTGGACGCCGCCGATCAGGCGCTGGCCGACGCGGGATACGACAAGCGGCCCTTCAACAGGGCCAAGGCGGGCGTGGTCGTCGGAACGATTTTCGGGTCCGAGTTCGGCGACGACTTGCAGATGGGTCTGCGTCTGGGCGACTTCGAGCAGACGCTGCACGAAGTCCTCGCCGCCCGTGGGATCGATCCGGCGGACAGGGCACGGCTGGCGAAGCACTACGAGGAGGTCCTGCTGAAGCACAAGCCCGCCCTCATCGATGAGACGGGCAGCTTTACGGCCAGCACCGGCGCGTCGCGCATCACCAAGACGTTCGACCTGATGGGCGGCGCCACGGCGGTGGATGCGGGGGACGCCTCGTCGTTCGCCGCCATCAACGCCGCCATGCAGCTGCTGCGGACGGGCGAGTGCGACTTCATGCTGTGCGCCTCGGGCGACATTTCCCTGAGCTTCGCCCACTACGAGTCGCTGGCCCGCTGCGGCGCGATGACGAAGGGATCGGCTCACGCACCGTTCGATGCGAACGCGGACGGCCTGGTGCCGGGCGAAGGGACCTGTGCCCTGGTGCTGAAGCGACTGGCCGACGCCGAGCGGGACGGAGACCGCATTCATGCGGTGATCCGCGGCATTGGATCGGCCTGGGACACGTCCGTCGGTGCGGGCCTCGCGCGGGCGGCCGAGCGGGCGCTGGCTCAGGCGGGGGTCGAGGCGTCACAGGTGGCTGCGGTCGAGGCGACGGGAGTCGGCATTCCCGAAGTCGATCGCGAGGAGTGGAAGGGCGTCGCCACCGTGTTCGGCGCGGGTCGTGCCGAGCCGCTGCCGGTGGCGGCAGCCACGGCACAATTCGGACATCTCGGCGGCGGATCAGGCATCGTGTCGGTCGTGAAGGCGATCGCCGAGTTGCATCATGTCGAGTTCGGTTCGATGCCGGGACTGCAAACTCCCGCAGCCGAGTTTTCCGGCGACAGCCGCATCACCCTGGCGACGCATCGCGCGCCGCTGCATTCGACCGACGACGAAGGACGGTTGCTCATCGGCGTGAACGGCGTGTCGCAGTGCGGCTTGAGCTTCCACCTGGTGCTGGAACGGCCCACCCGCGTCACGCCCCCGGTTCGCAAGGCAAGACCGGTGGTTGTCGCGAAACACAAGCAGGCCGAAAAGTCCCGCGACCCCGCCAGCGGCTGGCGCGTCTTCCGGCTGGGCGCGGCAAGCGTGGAGACGTTGGCCGCGCAAGTGGCCTCGCTCGGCAATTCGGCCATCGTCGGGCTCACACATTACGCCGCCGAGCATACGGCGCGGCTGGCAATGGTCGCTCGCACCGCCGAGGACTTTATCACACGGTGCCGCGCCGAGTTGGACCGCGTGCGTGACAAGGCGCAGTGGAATGCGCTCGCCGCCGACGGTCTGTTCTGCGGCGAGATCGGTGCGGCGCGGACGACGATCGCCATTCCGGACGAAGCGGCAATCGTTGCGGCCGGACTCGGGGACGTCGCCGTGCGGCATCTGCTGTCCGCCCGTGCGAGCCTCGAAGTGGTCGGCGCGCTCGACACATCGTCGACCGTCGGCATTGCACCGTCGCCGCACGTCGCACCGGGGCTGCTTCCCGAGTATCCGTGGCTGAACGTGGTGCGATTGGTTGGCTCGCCCTACACCATGGGCCGCCAGCATGGGGCCGCGCACGCGAATGCAATTCGACTCGCGGTGCGGCGCTATGCCGACCTGGCCGGCACGCGCTGGGACGGCGGACCACAACTCGACAACGCCGTCGCCTCCCCCGAGCGGTGGTTCACCCCGGCTCAGATCGAAGAGATTCGCGGCATCGCCAAAGGGGCGGGCGTCACGTTCGAAAGCGTCCTCTGCCATAACCTGCGGCTGTTCCTCGACGGGGGCGCCGGCGGGGCCCACTTCGCCATCAGCGCGGAACGCAACGGCCCCGAAGGGGCGCTGCATGGCTTCAATGAAGACAACCGCCAGGCGATCAGCGTCCGCGATTGCCTGGAGCGCTGCGTGCAGGTGCGGTTCCCGGAGTCGGGCCACCCGCACCTCACCATCGGCGTCGCCGGCCAAGTGGGAGGCCTGAGCGGGATCAATGTCCACGGACTGGCCATCACCGCGGCCTGCCTGCTCGAAGGAGATGTGACTCCCAACGCGGGACGAGTGCTCCCCAGCCTCGTGCAGACGATTCTGCATTCGGCGAACACCCTCGAAGCGGCGATCGAAGTCGCGCGGCTGGCGACGGTCACCGTGCCGTATTCGCTGCTCTTGAGTGACGCCGAGTCGGGCCGCGTCGCCCGCGTCGAATCGAATGGGCACCACTTCTCCTCGTCCGAGACGGCGGCGGTCGTCGTGACCAATCATCGCGACAGCCACGAGGGTGTCGCCCCCGCTCATTCGCGGCTGCGACGACAGCGGCTCGAACGGCTTCTCGGTGGTGAGGTGCTCGGCCCCGTTCCTCTGCAGCAGGCGCAGTACGCTCTCCGCGACCAGTTTGATGTGGGACGCAAGCGCGACCTGATCTGGCCGACGATGAACACCGTCCTTCGCGTCGACAACCAGACGAGCGTCGTGTTCCATCACGCGACCGGGTCGGTGTGGATCACGCCCGGCCATCGCGCCAACGGGCACGGCAAGCAGTTCGTCGAGCTGCCGGCGATGAAGCTCCTGGCCGCCGCTTGCGGCGTCGCGGCGACATCGCAACCCGCGCTGCAAGACACAAAACACGCGACGCCGCAAGCGGCACCCGCCGCACCGTCCACGCCGAAGCCGGCGCCGAAGTTCAAGACCGCCACGGCGGCCGATGTGGTCGCCTCGTACGACCGCGCCGCGGCGAACCCGGTCCAGGGCCGCGTCTGCGAGCGATACATCCTCCGCGTCGTCGAATCGCCTCGACACACGGCGCATAGCGGTGCGAAGGCCGCACCGGGTCGCGCGGCCATCCTGGGCGACAACCCCGTAGCCCGTGCAGTCCAGTCGCAACTGGCCGCGCAGGGCACCGCAACGGTGCTGCTGTCGTCGTCACTCGAATCGGACGCCGTGCTGGCGGAACTGGAAGATGCCTTCGGACAGGGTCCGATCGCTCATCTCATCGTCTGCACCCCGCACGATGCCGGTTCGCGGACCTCGCTCGAACCGTCGGCGTGGAAGACCCGCCGCAGCCAGGGGGTGATGCTTCCCTACCGCGTCTGTCAGCGATGGTTCCAACATCTGGTGGAAGGCGGACTGCTGGGCCAGGCGTCGGTGACGGCCGTCACGGCGCTGGGCGGCGACTTTGGAATCTCGGGCGCTGCGATGGCCGTCGAAAGCGGTGCGCTGACCGGACTGCTGAAGGGTGTCGGCATGGAAGTGGCGCTGGGCAAGGGCGTCACCTCGGGCTTCCGCACGAAGCTGATTGATGCCCCGCTCGATACGGCGGCCGAAGAACTCGCGACCTTCGTGGTGAACGAGCTGGCGGCCGACCCGGAAGGGAAGGAACTGGAAGTCGGCTTCGCTCGCGGCAAGCGGTATCTCGTGCGGCCGATGGTCGAAGAAGTCTCGACGCTCCCGCTCGCTGATCTGCCGCGCGGGGCAAACTTCGTGGTCACCGGCGGCGCCCGCGGCGTGACGGCCGTGGTCGCCCGCGAGCTGGGGCTGCGGTACGGACTCAAGCTGCATCTCGTCGGTTCAAGCCCGCGGCCGGAGATTGCCGAGTCGTATCATCAGATGTCGGCCGACGAACTGAAGGAAGTCAAAGCCGCCATCATGAAGGAAGCCCTCAACAGCGGGCTCAAGCCGGCCGACGCCTGGAGTCGGTTCGAGAAAGGGCTCGAAATCGACCGCAGCCTTCGCGAACTCCGCGCGGCGGGCGTGCAGGCGACCTACTACGGCTGCGATGTCTCCAACCGCGAAGCGCTGGGCCGCGTGCTGGCCGAGATCCGGTCGGTCGATGGACCGATCGTCGGCGTGATCCACGGGGCCGGCTTCGAGCGCGCCAGCCGCTTCGAGAAGAAGCAGATCGACCTGGTCGACCGCACCTATGCGGCGAAGGTCGATGGAGCCGCCGTCCTGATGGAGCTGACGAAGTCCGACCCGCTGCGGTTCTTCGCGGCGTTTGGCTCGGTCAGCGGGCGGTTTGGCGGCGTCGGGCAGACCGACTACTCGTCGGCGAACGACATGCTGGCCAAGCTCATCGACTGGTTCCGGACGCAGCGACCCGAGTGCGGGGCGACCGTGTTCCACTGGCACGCGTGGGATGACGTCGGCATGGCGGTGCGGCCCGAGTCGAAGCACATCGGCAAGCTGCACAACATCCGCTTCATGCCCAGCATGGAAGGGGCCGACCACCTCATCAACGAACTGCGGGCGGGAATGCCCGAAGGCGAGATTGCGATCACCGAGCTGCAATACTGTCGCGAGAAGTATGGTAGCCTGCCGGTCGAGATCGCGACCGAGACCGCGCCGGCCCCGGCCGCCAGGACCGAACCGCTGCGTGCCGCCGTGACCACCAAGCCCACAACGCCCCCGCGTCGTCCGCTGATCGATCGGGTCGTCGAATCCGAGCCGGGCCGCCTCGTCGCCGAGATGGTGCTCGACCCGGTCAACGACCTGTTCCTCGCCCAGCACCTCTACAAGAATAAGCCGATGATGCCGGTCGTGGTGTCCATCGAGGCGGCCGCCGAAGCGGCCTCGCTCCTCGCCGGCCCCGCGCAGCAGGTCATCGCGGTTCGCGATATCGAGATTCTGAACGGCCTACGGTTCAGCTCGGAAGCCCCGCAAGTCGCTCGCATCCGCGTGACGGCGCAAGGCGACCGCATGACGTGCCTGCTGACGACCGACGTCGTCAACCGTCGAGGCATCGTGCTGAAGCCCGATCAGCCGTTCCTGCGGTGCGTGGTCGAGACGGCCGCCGAGCCACATCGCTTCTCGCAACGTCGCCCCGCGGCACTGCCCGTGGAGTGGAACGAGATCTGGTACAAGGACGAGGACATCGTGATCTATCACGGTCCCGAGTTCCGCTGCCTGAAGCGGGGCGTCGAAGAGAACGGCCTCGTGTGGGGCGAGCATGTCGCTCCGAATAACGGCAACGGCAATCTGGCGGGACGCCGTGGCGGCGAGGGCTGGATCATGCCATCGGCTCTGCTCGATTCAGGCATGTACGGCAGCGGCGTGATGCTGTGGGTGAAGTCGAAAGTCGTCGCGATTCCCGCGGGCATCGGCGGCATCACGCTCGGCCGCACGCCGCGGGCGGGCGAAGCGTGCTCGGCACTGTATGTCGACCGCGGCCGCGAAGGGAACAACGCTCACTACGACTTCACGATCTTCGGCGACGACGGCGAAGTGATCGTCCACGTGGACGGATACAAGAACGTCATCGTGGCCGAGCAGCCGGCCGAGTCGATGAAAAGCTGAGCGGTCCAACGTAGCACGGGCACTCCTGCCCGTGCGTCAATGAATCCAATGTGGAACTCACGGGCAGGAGTGCCCGTGCTACGGCTGTCTCCTGTCTCCTCAACTCCTTCCCCCATGCTCCCAGCAGGCTTCCACGACACGCCGCTCGCTATTGTCGGCATGGCGTGCCGGTTTCCGGGCGGTGAAACGCTCGACGACTTCTGGAGTCTCCTGCGCGAGGGACGCAGCGCTTTCACGCCGCTCGGCCCAGAACGGTTCGATCCCTCCCTGCATTTCTCGGAGACCCGCGGCGAGTTCTCGAAGACTTACTGCCGGATCCTTGGCCAGGTCGAACAGCGTCCCGTCGATCCGCGGATCCTCGACATCCCCGCGTCCGTGGCCGAGCGCTATGACATCACACATCTGACGCTGGCTGAAGTCGCCGCGTCCGCCTGCCGGCATGCGGGATACGATCCGAAGCGACTCCCCTATCGCAACACAGGGGTCTATCTCGGCAACTCGAGCGTCGGCGATCTCGAAGGAGATTTCACGTATTCGCTCCATGCGCGGCAGCTTGCGGAACGGCTGCGGCGCGTCCCGGAGTTCGCGGCACTGCCCGCCGACGTGCAGAGCCGGTTGATTGAAGAGACGGCCAAGGCGGTGCGGCGGTCGTGTCCGGCGGGGACGCATTCGAAGGTGCGATCGTTCGCCGCGTCGACGGCGTCCGGTTTGATTGCGAACCTCTTCGGAACGAATGGTCCGGCACTGGTGACCGATGCCGCGTGTGCGGCTTCGTTCACGGCGCTGCACCTGGCGGCGCGGGCGCTGCATCTCGGTTCGATCGACATGGCGATCGTCGGCGCGGGGGCCTGCCGCAGCTGGGCGGAGCTGACGTTCCTGTCGCTCGTGAAGGCGATGAGCGGAACGGGCTCGCGTCCCTTCGACGCGGACGCCGACGGCCTGATCGCCGCGGACGGTTACGGAGCCGTCATCGTCAAGACCCTCCCGCGGGCGCTGGCCGACGGAGACCGCATCGTCGCCGTCATCCGCGGCGTGGGCATCAGCACGGACGGTCGCGGCAAAGGCTTCTGGGCGCCGCTTCCCGAGGGGCAGATGGAGTGCATGCGGCGAGCGATGGGCAATCACATCGACCCCGCCACGCTGCAGTACATCCACTGTCATGCGACGTCTACGCAGCTCGGCGATGCGACCGAGATGGAGTCGATCGCCGGCGTGTACGGCCCGGTGCTGAAGTCGAAGATCCCCGTCACCAGCGTGAAGGCGAACATCGGCCACACGCTGGAAACGGCCGGCATGGCCGGGCTGATTGCGACGCTCCTCGCGATGGAGCATCAGACGATCCCGCCCGCGGCGAACCTCAAGACGCTCAACCCCGAAATTCCCTGGGACAGCATTCCATTCTTCGCTCCAACCTCGGCGCTGCCGTGGTCCAGCCCCGAAGCCGGCGGTCCGCGCCGGGCGGCGGTGAATGCGTTCGGGATCGGCGGACTCAATACGAACGTCGTCCTCGACGACGCCCCGGATTTCGCCGCGGTGCGGTTTGTCCCGGCGGCCGGCGTGCTCACCACCCGCACCCAGGGTGCGGCTCGGAGCACCCTGGGTGCCGAATCGATGGGCGACCGAGAAGCAACACGCGGTTCGACTCCCACCGACGCCATCGCCGTCATCGGCGTCGGCTGCGTGCTGCCGGGGGCCTTCCACGTCGGCGGCTTCATCGACCTCTTGAACTCGGACATCGACCCGAAAACGCCAGTCCCTCCAGATCGCTGGGATGCGTCGCTCCCCACGCCGGGACTTGAAACGCACGCGACGCCCCTCCGAGGCGGGTTCCTCAGCGGTTACCAGTTCGACTGGAAGAAGCACCGCATCCCGCCGTTCCAGGTCGCCAATTCGAACCCGCTGCAGTTCGTGCTGCTCGATGCGGCGGACCAGGCGCTGGCAGACTCTGGTTATGCGGCGAAGCCGCTCGACCGGAAGCGCGTCGGCACGCTGGTCGGAGCGGTCTTCACGAACGATTTCTGCGCCGACGTTCATCTCGGCGTCCGCATCCCGGATTTCCAGCGCAGCCTGACGCGGACTCTGGCGGCGGCGGGCATCGCGGAAGAGACGATCCAGGTCATCAGCGAGGCCTTCGAGTCGCAGTTCCTGAAGGACAAGCCGGGGGCGCTCGACGAGACCGGCGCGTACTCCAGCAGCACGCTGGCCTCGCGCGTGGCGAAGCAGCTCGACTTTGGAGGCGGCGCGTTCTCCATCGACGCAGGCGATGTTTCCGGGCTCGCCGCGCTGGCGGCTTCGGCCGATCTGCTTCGCACCGGCCAGTGCGACCTGATGATGTGCTGCAGCGGCCAGCGGAACGTCGACCTGGTGCGGTACGTGCAACTGGCCCGCGAGGGTCTGTTGAGCGGGCCGCAATCGGGCGACGCGGGCATCGTTCCGGGCGAAGGGGCGGTCGCGTTTCTGCTGAAGCGTTATGACGACGCGGTCCGTGACGGAGACGAGATCCGGGCGGTGTTCCACGCGGCCGAGCAGGCGTCGGACGCCCATCGGATGGAGTCGGCGGTCGGCCGGGCGACGGCGGGAATGTGCGGACGTTCGTCCTCGGGTCACGGGCGGGTTGTGAAAGTCGCGTTCCCGACCAGCGGGAGTGCGACGACCGATCAGCGAGTGCGAGGCGGGCTGGCGGGAGCATTGACCGCGAGCCTCGGCAATCTGACGCGACGGTTCGGCCACCTGCAGGGGGCGGCCGCGATGGTCGACCTGCTGGCGGCGGTCGTTCGATGCAGCGCGTCGGATTCGGCGGACCGCGCGGCGGAGATCGTCGGCGGAACATCGACCGGTGGATTCAGCGATGCGGAGGGCGGTCTTTCCGCAGCCGTGCGCGTGGCGTCCCACCAACCCTGGAAGCACTTCCGCGAAGAGGACTCGCCGTCATCGCTGGAGACCGAGGGGACCAGCGACCGCATCGAGCGCTACGCGCTCGACCTGGCAATTGAGTGGAGCGGCGTCCCCGAGTGGGAAGAACTCCTCGATGCCGACCTCGAGCACGACCTTCGGCTGTCGCTGGTGCAGCGAGTCTCGCTGTTCGAGCACGTCGCGGTGGCGCTGAGCGGCGAATCGCGGTGTGTGGCGGCGGTCGAATCGATCCACACGCTTCGCGACCTGTTGCATGCCCTCCATGGTGATGAGTCGGGCATGGCGTAAAGCGGTTGGCGGGTTGCTCGCGTTCCAGAGAATCTCATGAGCGGCAGCTTCCCTGGGGAGACGTTCACGGCTTCGAATTGCGACATTCGGGGAGGTCGCCGAGCAACGGATGCGGCCAAAGAAGCTCGAGATGGTCGAGAGCGCGTGGGCGACGTGTCGCTGACGACGATCATTTCTTCGGGCCGATCCTGCGGAGCGTTTCAACGTCCCGCTCCAGTTCCTCCTCGGTCAGCGTATAGACGGGAATGCCGCGGTCGATCAGTTCGCATTCGAACCCGGACCGGCTCATCCCGACCCAATCCGCCGCCTGTGACAGCGTCAGCCGCCCACTCTGAAAGAAGCGGCAGGCGATCTCCAGCTGCGCGGCGCGCTCCGTGAGATGAGCGACAGAAAGAACGTCGTCAGGAACCATCAGTGGCACAATGGCCTCGCTTCCATGAGTGCAACGGGCGGGAGATTATCATCGCTCCGAAATCGGCAGGCGGGAGTCTGCCCTACGGGACTACGAATGGCGACGAGGGGGGTGGCACCCCCTGAGTCCTCGAAGGGCGTGGTCGGAACGCTCAGCACGCTACGAACCACGCCCTTCCCAAAGCGTCAGGGCGTGCCACCCGACCGCCCCGCATCAAACAGCCGGCAGGCGATCTCGACTTGCGCGGCACGCTCCGTCAGTCGGGCTTCGGCAAGGATTTCATCGGGGATGGTGAGTGGCATCGGACAATCTCGTCAAGCAAACATGTAGGCTGGGTTGACCAACGGGAAACCCAGCGCGTCGCGGGCGGATCGCGAGTGATCGGACGACAGGTCCAGAAAGCTGGGTTTCCCTTCGGTCAACCCACCCTACATCACTTTCCCGAAGTTTGGGCGGACCAGACTACCCGTAAGCCTATATATGCATCTAAATGATCGATAGCTGAAGTTGTAAGCTTCTCTGAACCGTCGGATGCATAGCGCGATGAATCTGATGCGTCTCTTGATGATGAACGCAAATACATGGCAGGATCTTGAAATGAACCCCCACGCATGACATGCGATCTCGACCCGATTGACGCGATAGACTCGGGACCTCGCGGATCGAGCACTCCACTTGGATACTGCCTCTGGTGCTCGCTATAGATATTCGCTCTATATTCGTCCCAACACCATTCCCAGACATTGCCATGCATATCGAATAGTCCGAATGCATTTCGTCTCTTCTGATGGACACGATGTGATTCCTTGTACTCCTCGCCCTTAGAGTTTCCTTTATGCCACGCCACGTCATCAAGAGAGATTCTATCCGCACGCGCTTGGCCTTCAACCTGAACCGGAAACCCAAATGCCCCTTCAAGGCCTCCGCGACATGCGAATTCCCACTCTGCTTCCGTGGGGAGGCGGTAACCACTCGCGTTCCAGTTCTTGACCTTAACCTCTGGCTCGCTTCCAGAACCCATGGAATAGAACTCAGGGCGCCCCTCAGCCCGACTCAGCGCATTGCAGAATCGAATGGCTTCAATCCACGAGATTCCCTTAATTGGTCGCTCCTCATCGGTCGACAGCGTCACAGCCGCGCGACCTTGCGTTTCTGAATCGACAAAATCAACATCCTTCGATGTCATTACGGCAATAAACTGGCCGCGGGTAATCTCCGAATCACTCATGAAAAAGTGGCTCTTCCGTTTCTGGGTGCAGAGCTCGGTGGTTTTGAGATCGGGCGGCTTTTCGCGGCTCGGAGGACATGGGTAAACTGTCGCCCGGCGATTCGGATTCGCGTTCCAGGGAGGGACAGCGGTGGC
>JADZEF010000025.1 GCA_020850695.1 Planctomycetaceae bacterium
ATCCTCATGACGACCGCCACGACGGTCCTCGCGATGATTCCCGTCGCCCTGGGCTGGGGAGACGGAGGCGAACTCGAAGCGCCGATGGCCCGCGTCGTCATCGGCGGCCTCACGAGCGGCACGATCATTACGCTGATCGCAATCCCGCTCCTGCTGAAGTTCTGCACGCGGCAAGCCGTGCCGAACGACGCGACCCCTGGGACATGAGCAATCGCGCCGGGCCGACATCGAACTCCGTGTGGTCTCCGTCGCGGAGCATGGCCTCAATACCGATGGCCGCGAGGGCGAAACGCGATGACCGTGCTGAAGGGCCGTTCGGCTGTATAATCCGGCCGTGACCTCCGACTGGTCCTCTTCCCTTCCTGCTCAACGATTCTGGCGGGGCCCATGAAGTTCCTCTCGCATCTGACGACCTTCGCGCTGGTGGCCGGATTTTTCACGGACGTCGCCTTCGCGCAGAAGGACGCGATGTTGACGTCGGTCGTCAAGCAGGAACCGCAGGCATGGGCGATCGCCCAGCAGATCTGGACGTGGGCGGAACCCGGTTACCAGGAAAAGCAGTCGTCGGAATTGCTGGCCAAGCACCTGGAAGCCGCCGGCTTCACTCTTCAAAAAGGGGTCGCCGAGATTCCCACGGCGTTTACGGCCACGTTCGGATCGGGCAAGCCGGTCATCGGCATCCTGGGAGAATATGACGCGCTGCCGGGTCTCTCGCAGGATGCGGTGCCGTATCGCAAGTCTGTAACCAATGGAGGGTACGGCCATGCGTGCGGTCATCATTTGTTTGGAGCGGCCTCTGCGACCGCGGCCATCGCCATCGCCGAGCAGATCAAGGCGGGGAAGATCAAAGGGACGGTCCGGTTCTACGGATGCCCGGCGGAAGAAGGGGGATCGGCGAAGACGTTTCTCGTGATGGCGGGATTGTTCCAGGACGTCGATGCGGTGCTGCACTGGCATCCGAGCAGTTCGAATTCGTCGGGGGAACGCAGCTGCCTCGCGAGGATTGCCGCCCGCTTTCGATTTCAGGGAAAGGCGGCGCACGCGGCGGGGGCTCCGGATCAGGGACGGTCGGCGCTCGATGCGGTCGAGCTGACGACGTTTGCGTCTCAGCTGATGCGCGAGCACATGCCCGATCAGAGCCGCATGCATCACGTCATTACCAATGGAGGTGGGGGGGCCCCGAATGTCGTCCCGGAGCAAGCCGAAGTTTACTATTACGTTCGGCATCCGAAGGGAGAGGTAGTGCGGCAGCTTTACCAGCGCCTTCTGCTGTGCGCGCAGGCGGGAGCACTGGGGACGGAAACCAGGCTCGAAGCGCGACAGGAAGGAGGAACACGCGAGCTTCTGCCGAACACCGCCCTGAGCGCGGTGATGACGAAGAACCTCAAGGAACTGGTCGACCTCCAGTACACGCCCGAGGAGACGGAATTCGCGATTCGGCTTCGCGAGACAATCCCCAAACCGGAACCATTGGAGAAGATCCGGCAGGTGGACGACCGGGTGGGAGGGGTCGGCATGGGATCAACCGACGTCGGGGACGTTTCGTGGGTCGTTCCGACGGCGGGATTTTCGACGGCATGCTGGGTTCCCGGAACGCCAGGACATTCGTGGCAGGCCGTGGCGTGCGGGGGAACCGGGATTGCCCGGAAGGGAATGATGCTGGCGGCCCGCGTGTTGGCGGCGTCGGCGTGGGATCTCTTCACCAATCCGGAAGCGATCAACGAAGCCAAAACAGAGCAGGCGCGGCGTCTGGGGGAGCAGAAGTATTTCACCCTGATGGAGCCGGGGGCCAAGCCCCCCCTGGAGTACCGGAAGTCCTCACGGGCGGAGTGAGGGCGACATTCCGAATGTCGGTCGCCCGACAACGTCGCGGCCGCGTGGCGAGGACTCAACACAAGTTGTTACGCAGGAAGAGCCTCCGCCTTCTGAACGTTGATCAGCATGCTGAGAGTCTGATTTCCGGGGATGTCGTGGCCGTGCGGGTTGGCTCGAATCGTGGAACTCCATTTGGCGAGAGTTTTGCCGGGAGTGACGCCCGCCGAACCGAGCGATTCGCATAAACATTCCCTTGTGCTGTTGGAGTTGCCCGCGTCTTCGGCTAGCATCGGGAGACGTCGACACTCGAAAAACGCGAGTGCTTTCGAGGACGTTGCGTGAGCCTGCCGAACTCGAGCTGGAACACTGGCATGAACGATATCGCATTGAACCGACGGCAGGCCCTCATTGCGAGCGGGCTGGGAACGCTGAGTCTTGGGATGCCGGGCATCGTCATGGGGAGCGACAAGCTCGACGCCTCGGGCAATGCAGTCGCGTCGGACAAGTCGTGCATCTTCGTGCTGTTGTGCGGGGGACCGAGTCATGTCGACACCTGGGACATGAAGCCCGACGCTCCGCTGGATTATCGCGGTCCGTATGAGCCGATTGCGACGAAGGTTCCGGGCATGCTTCTCAACGAGATGCACACCCGGCTGGCGACGTTGACCGATCATTTCACGCTCATCAATTCGATGTCGCATCCGGGGGCGATCAGCAATCACTTCGACGCGATGCACAACATGCTGAGCGGGCAGTCCGAGCGCCGGGTTCAGCAGGGGCAGCCGGACGAGCAGCCGTATCTGGGCTCGTTCATCGCGAAGCACAAGCCGAGCACGCGGAACTTCGTCTCGAACGCCTGGTTGATCAAGTGCGTGGGGAACCCGGTTTTCTGCGCGCCGAACATCGGCATCGGCGGATATCTCGGCTCGGCGTTCGCCCCGATGTTTGTCGGCGCCGAGGACAATCATCCGGCGATGGCCAACTTCAAACCGCCGGAGATCTACAACTCTTACGACGAAAAGCGATTCGAAGAGCGCAAGGGGCTGCTCCGCGGGCTGGAATCGGGACGACATGACGGGGACCAGAAGGTCAAGGACTGGTCGAACCTGCGCGAGAAGACCTACGACGCCCTGACCCGCTCGGAGGGGCGCGAGGCGTTCGATCTGAGCCGCGAGCCGGTGAAGACCCGCGAGCGGTATGGCATGCATCCGCTGGGGCAGAACCTGCTGCTGGCGCGACGGATGGTGGAATCGGGGATTCGCTTCATCACGGTCAACGGATGGGCCGGACAGGCCGACTATGACAAGAGCGGCCCGCCCAGCAGCAGCTGGGACATGCACGGCGGCAACATGGGGATGGGGAACGCCTTCGGGAATGGCTCCTACGGCATGGGATTCTGCCTGCCGCGCCTCGACCAGGCCCTCTCCGGGCTTTTCACGGACCTCGTCGAGCGGGACATGCTGAAGAATACACTGGTGGTGGTCACCGGCGAGTTCGGCCGCACGCCTTACGTGCTGAAGCAGGATCCCCCCGGCCGTCAGCACTGGCCGCAGTGTTTCTCCGCGATCCTGGCGGGAGCGGGCATCGCCGGGGGCAAGGTCTACGGCAAGTCGAACAAGTACGGCGAGTATCCGACGCAGAACCCGGTCCGTCCCGAGGAACTGGCGGCGACCATTTACACCGCGCTCGACATCCCGATCAACAACCCGCAGGACGCCAGCGGCATCTCGCGGTCGCTGACGACGGGAAAGCCGATCATGGACCTGTTCGGGTGACAGGGACGACGTGCCGCGTTCTCCGGGAAGATCGAACCGTCCATCGCGATAGTCTCGCAGCGGGGCGAGATGCTGCGGAACGGTGTCTCCGACATCGATGGCGCGGTCAGTTGTCTGGCATGTCACGGCCAATGATGGCTTCTTCGCGGCTCCAATCGAGTTCGGCGTCCGATCCACTGGAAGTCAGTTCGAGGAACGGAAGGCCGCGTTCTTCGAGAAGGTCGGAGATGCCGTCGAATGGGTTGAGGGAGAATTCCTCCGGAAAACATTCGAGTAGCTGGTCCTTCCGGCGCTGGACCAGTTCCACGTTTTCCGGGGGGACCTGAAGGAGACGCTGAGCGCGATCGAGTCGCGTGATCCAGATGGCGCGCTGCAGCACGTGATGGCGGCTGTCGTCCGGGAGCGAGGCAAAGCTGCGGTTCTCCTCGCGGAGATGAGCGACCTCGGCGATCCCCTTTTCCTTGAGCTGCGGCAGCGACTGGTTCTCGCGAATCGATGAACGACTGAGGGCCGCGCCGAGCGTCAGAGTCAGCCCGGCGAACTGCTGAACCGTCATGCGGTGCTTGCGGAGGGCCCGCTCGAGGGGGCGGTATCCGTCCCACTCGGCGGCGATCCGGTCGACGTCCCAGCGCTCGTTCAACCGCGTCTGTTCTTCCTGAACGAGATCGGTCACGGGCAGCGTTCGTGTTTCGCTCCAGTCGGGTGGTGGGGCGAAGATGGGAGTGATCCTGGGGATGCGGCCGCCCGGCAGCATGGACACGACGCCAAGGAATGCGGCGGCTTCGGATTCCGTCACGACCTCGTGCACTCGAGTGACTTCGGTGTATTCGAGCGGTGGTTCAGCGCATCCCGAGACCCAGGCTGCGGTCGCGACCGCGAGGACGATCATGACCCGCAGGCCGGGCGATCGACGTTTTCCGATCGTGAGGGAAAGTCGACCGGACGATCGCGCGACATTCTCCAGCTTGAGGAACTTGTATTTCATGACTTCCGACGCCTTGGATGTGGGGCTGGGGGATCGCATGGCCGGGGCACCTGGTGTGGTGCGGCGCCCCGTGCCGGTTCCTGCCTGCCTGGTGCTGCTTCAACACAAGGAATTGGGGCTAACCGAGCGCATGACCTTTGCTCTTTCCGGCTCGAATCGAGCTCGGATTTCGCAGCGACCAACCCATATGGCACCAGCGGCCACGGAAACGACGGAGAGAACGGATTTCACTGACTTGAGACGGGGCGTCGAACGATCACGGGGCCGTCCATGCCTTTCCGTACCTTCCGTCGTTTCCGTGGCCTTTCTGCGAACCGGAAAACACGAAAGCATTCCGCTCTATGAGTGGTCCCATCGGCTCTCGTGTCGGCAAACTCCGGCGGGAGTTCGAGCCGGAAGGAGTGGCGCGTGGACAATGGGCGGGATCGGCGGCGCGTTGCGGCGTCCGCGAGGAATCGACAAAACCCGCAGACTCTGCCTCGCAAGATCGAGGGGCAAAGTCAGCCCGTCATGAAATCGAATCCGAAGACGCGAAGAACGGTGGAGACGGCGGCGACGGCCTGGAGGACGAGGACGTCTCTCGCGAGGCGATTCGATTCGGCCGTTGCCGTGGACCGGTATCGATCGAAGGCGAGGCCGGCCAGCCAGACGGCCCATGGATCGAAGAGGAGCCACAAGCGGGCCGCCTCGCCGCTGTTTTTTCCGGAGATCCACAGCAGGCCCCACACAGCGGCGACGCCAAGTGCGGCGATGCGGGAGCGTCTGGGCTCATTGCGGGAGATCAATGCACCGGCGCACATCGACAGTGCCATGAGAGCGACCGGCCATCCGACGGCGATGGCGGCTTCGAGCGGATTGACGAGGATCCACTTCCACCAGGTGCGGGTGAACTGACTGTAGAATCCCGCGTGGTTGCGATAGTTCTGGAGCCACACCGCCGGAAGGTTGACGTCCAAGGCGAACCGTGCGAGGGCGATCAGTCCGAGGAATGCGAATCCGCCGGAAATCCAGGGGACAATCGCTCGAGCGAGGTGTCGCGGGGGGATGCTTGCGGTCGGGGTTGCGGAGGGGGCCGGCGTCGTTTCGACAGGCGGGCGTTCCGTCCACCACTCGAGCAGACTGATGGCGACGGCCAGGAGTGCCACGGGGAGGAAGGCCAGCGTTGTCGCGAGGGCAAGGAAGATCAGTACACCGGCGGCGACTCCGAGCAACGCGGAGCGGCGTGCGGCGGCTTCCAGCCAGCACCAGAGGAACATTGCACCCGCGAAGGGATAGAGGGCGTCGGACTTGGGGAGGAAGATGGCCAGGGCCGGGACCAGCGGCCAGAGCGTCGCACCCCACCATGCGGCCCGCCGCCCTGCCGTGCGTCGGATGAGCAGGTAAATCGGGACAATCGTCAGGACGCCGACCAGTTGGGTGAGGAGCGCAGCCAGCCAGAGGGATGCCTTGTCGGCGGCGGTCATCCTTGCCGGAGCCCCCATCGGGTACTGGTCGAGAAGGTCGAACGTCTCGCGGACCGTGGCGGGGCAGGTCGCGAGGAGGGCCCGCGTGAGCGCGGGAGAGGCGTGGCAGAGTTTCGTCACGCCGCGATGCAGCAGGAAGAGTCCCGGCGGATGAGTGCCGAAGTGGAGGACGTCTCCTTTTCGCACCCAGGCTTCGTAATCGGAGAGGAAGCGACGGGCGTCGTCGACGCGAAAGCGATCGTGGAAAAAGTAGCCCGAGGTTCCGGGTGAATAGAGAACCAGCACCGACTTCTGCATCCGCCACGTGCCGGGTGGAGAATCCTGCACGACCCACAACCAGGCGAAGGCCGCAGCGGAGAGCATCGCGAGTCGGGCGGCGATGCCGAGGCGGCCGGCCGATTCGATTCCGCGTGCGCAGAGCCACGAGACTCCCAGGAACACCGCGGCCGTGACGGCGGCGACGATGAGGCCGAGCCAGCGATCGAGGGTCTCCGCGTCTGCGGCGATCAGGCGGGTCCACGTCCATTCGCCCGGGATGCCGAGCGGGACTGACGTTCCCCAAAGAAACAGGGCGACGGCGGTCGTTCCGAGCCAGAGTGCGAGTCGAAGTCCGCGTTGAGACATTCTTTCGCCCCGCCCACGATCTTCAGCGGACTTCGATCACGGACGAACGGGACGCGCAACTGCCGGCAGAAGAACTCATGCTCCGCGGACGATCACTACGCTGGCCTGGCCCATCCGCGTGACGCTCAGCTTCATGGCCACCGGATTCGTCGCCGCAGCCGGCGCCCCGTGGACGACGTTCAACGGGCATTCCGGATCGGGATGGCGATAGTTCAAAGTGGCGGGGACGACGCCGTTCTTCAAGCCCAGGAGTGACCCTGCCAGTTCGAGCGTGCCGCAACTCGCTCCCGTGTTGCCCCAGACGCTTTTCAATGCCGTGACGGGCACGCGCCGTCCCGCATCCTCGCCGAAGACGTCCAGGATGGCGGCCGCTTCGGCGCGGTCGGCATCCGGCGTGGACAGGCCGTGAGCGTTGATGTGCCCGACTTCGGCGGGAGTGACACCCGCATCGCGAAGTGCAGCCAGCATGGCATTCTTGAGGGCCTGACGCTGGTCGGCGGTTCCATCCCGACGGACAACGCAGGATGAGCCGGCTCCGAGAATGGTGCCGTAGATGGTGGCTCCGCGGGCCTTGGCGTGCTGTTCCTCTTCGATAAGGAGCGTGCAGGCCCCTTCGGCCAGGACCTGGCCGTTGCGGGTGGCGTCGAAGGGACGCGACCAGGTTTCCGGGGGATCGTTGAATTCGGCGACCTGGTCCCAGAGCCGTGCGTGAATCGACTTCACCGAATGGATTCGCGTGCCGGTCGTGCCGGCGATCATGACGTCGGCCCAGTCGCGCTGGATGACTCGCGTGGCCTCGGCCAGCGTGAGGTTGCCCGACGCTTCTTCGAGCGTGATCGAGTTGCTGGGGCCGCGGGCATCGGCTTTGATGCCGATGTGGCAGGCAGGCATGTTCGGCAGATAGCGAAGGAGCCAGAGAGGTTCCATCGCGGGAATCCCCTTCTCGCCCCAGTCTTCGTAGCGGAACAAGGGGGATTCCGGATCGCTGCAGGCCTTGGCCGCGTCGGCCAGCACTTCCGGGGGGCTGAGCATCAGATTGGCCCCGAAATCGACGCCGATCCGCTCGTGGTTGATCTTTTCCAGGTCGAGGGCGGAGTGCGCGAGGGCGATGTTGGCCGAGGCGGCGGCCAACTGGATCTCGCGGCACATCACGCGGATGTTCTTGCGCTGATCCTTCAGCCAGTTCTTCTTGGCTGCGTCTTCGGTGAAGTCGCGGACCTCGCCCCCGACCGCGTTGCCGGAGCCGGAATGCGTCTGTAACGAGACCCGGGCGACCCCGCTGCGGCCTTCGGCCAGACTTGTCCAGAAGGCGTCCGCGCCGATACCGATCGGGCTGATGGGACCGACCGCCGTGATGACGACTCGGCGGGAATTTTCGAACGTATGACTCATGTTCTTGACGGCGAACGTCGGGGCGTCGCCAAGCGGGGTGCCCGGCGACGGGTCGACAACCAATCCGACGCAGGAATCCGAGCAGGGGGCTGAGGGAGCGGTCTCGGCGCGTCGTCCCACCGAGGACGTTTCCCGCCGGAAACAAAGTGCCAACCCTTTTGAGATCGGCCTTCACCGTTTGCCGCAGCACACTGAGTCGGATTCCGGGGCGTCTCCGTCGTTCGCGAGTTCCTTCAGGACGGATCCATCGTTCCTGCCTGCGTCCGCGCGCAGAAAATCAGGTCGCGCCACGCGGCGAAGAACCACCGCTTCCCATGCGCTCTGCATAGGAAAGAGGATTCCGGAGTTTTTTGCAAGATCAATGCGTCCCGGCAAGGCGGGAAAGCTTGAGCGAATTTGCGGGCCTCGTGCGTGCCACATCAGAGATTGGGAGATGGATTCGTGCGTTCCGGACCTTCAAATCCTCGGACGAGGCCACCCAACCCCCACTCAACCTGTGACGAAGCGCTAGAACGGGACTTCTTCCCCACCGCCGCTCGGGCCCGCGTCGTCATAGAAGGAATCGGCGGGAGAACCGCCGGACGACTCCTCGTAGTTACCCTGCGATGGGCTCGATTGCCGTCCCTGGGGGCGAGTGCCCCCCCCTGCACGTTGCGGAGCGCCACCCCCACCCCCTCCAGGGCCGCCACCGTCGCGGGAACCGAGGAGCTGCATCGTTTCACCGACGACCTTCAACTTGCTCCGCTTTTGACCACTTTCCTTGTCGTCCCATGTGTCCAGTCGAAGATAGCCCTCGATGAGCACCGGGCGACCCTTCGCAAGGTATTCGCCGGCGATTTCCGCGGTGCGCCCCCAAAGAGTCACGTCAATAAACGTGACTTCCTCGCGACGCTGATTGGCCTGCTTGTCAAACCACGTGCGATTGACGGCTAAACCGAGCTCCGTTACGGCTTGCCCGCTCGGAATGTATCGGACCTGCGGATCGCGCGTGACGTTGCCCATCAGGATCACGCGGTTAAAACTGGCCATCGGGATGGCCTCCTCTGGAGAGTGCAGACGTGACAGGCTTCAGACGAGCGCCCGGCAAACGAGCGAAACCTTCGCCGCCATCTTACACTGGACATTCGTGACAGGCAATTGTCTGTCGCGCGAACGACCCGGCGAGCGAACCGCTCGCGCAGCAACTCCATCCGGCACTTGTCAAAAAGCGCGATGCCGATGAAGTGTCCCGACGGAGAAGCTGAGATCAAAACCCGCCCGTAGGGGTTATTCTTCAACTTCTTCCGGCGGAGGAGCATCGTCGCGGCGAGGACGACGACGCGGGCGGTCGTCTTCCGGCGGCTCCGCCACGTCTTCCGGAGGAGCCTGCGTCGTGTGGGTGCTGACCGCCTGATTCATCGCGTCAAAAATCACCTTCGGCTGGCGAAGGATGATTTGACGCAAGATGGTTTCACTCAGCTTGCAGGCGCGAATCACTTCGGTCAGGGCGGTCGGCTTCAGCTCGAACAGAACGAGGAAGTGGAGCCCCTTGCGGTGGCCGTCCACAGCATACGCGAGCTTGCCGTCCTGCCACGGGTGCTCGGCCACGATGTTGGCGCCGGCCTTGGTCAGAATACCGGTGATATGCTTCGTCACGCCCTCGGAATCGGTCGCGTATTTCGCGCTGTCGACGAGGAACATGCCCTCATAGTATTGCACTGCCAAAGCCGTCACTCCTGCCTCGATGTTCGCCCGCCGGCACCGCCGGCCAACTCCCTTTTCCAAATTCCGGAAAAGTGGAAGGGAAGCCCCGTTTTGTACCAGTTTCTCTTGGAGTTGCAACCGACCGCCGGGTGATTTTGTGCGGCGTCCGGTCAGCTTGTCGTTCGATCCCGCGAAACTCGGCCCATCAGCCCTCGGCGTTCAACAGGAATGTCGCCGTGTGCGTGAAAAACTCGCGGAGAATCCGGTCGGCCTCGGGCATCAACTGCGTCTCATCCAGCGCAGCCGTCATGAGTTGCATCCAGCGGTCACGGGCCGCCCGGTCGACTCGGAACGGCATGTGACGCATTCGCAGCCGCGGATGTCCCCGCTCCTCAATGTAGCGTTGCGGGCCGCCGAAGCGGTAAATCAGAAAGTCGCGAAGCCGTCGCTCGGACTCGGCCATGTCATCGGCCGGGTACATCGGCCCCAGGACGTCATCTCCAGGAATGCGGCGATAAAAGGCCGCCACCAGCCGCCGGAAACCCTCCTCGCCCACCACCTCGAAAACCGTCATTCCAGTCTTCTCTTCCATTCCGTGTTCCTGGCTTCCCTGGGCCGCTCTTTCGGCCATTTGAACGGTCCTGCAATTTCTCGCCGCAGCCGGTTGGGGTGCGGACGACGTCTGTTGACATCATACCCGATGGGCCGCCAGGAACAGTTCAAGGTCTACGGAGTTCATCCCCTCGCATCCCCACGGGGCGCAGGCACACCGTTGAGACGGCATCCTCGGGTCGAGTAGGATAAAGGAAACGTCATCGGACTGATGGCTCATTGCTGACCGGCGCGGCTGCATGGTGCGGCGGTTGTCGTTTCACTCTTTTTTCCAAGCTCGCTCATGAAGCGCTACAAGACCGTCCTTCTGTTCGGGGCCCCCGGCGCCGGCAAGGGAACTCAGGGAAAAGTTCTCTCCCAGATTCCCGGCTTCTTTCATCTCTCGTGCGGGGACGTGTTCCGGTCGCTCGACATTCGCTCGAAGGACGGCAAGGAAGTGGCGGCTTACAGTTCGCGCGGCGAACTGGTGCCCGACGAGGTGACGATCCGCATCTGGCGGAACGCGCTCGAAGGCCAGATTGCCATTAACCGCTTCTGCCCCGATGAAGACGTGCTGGTGCTCGACGGGCTGCCGCGGAACGTCCATCAGGCTGAGATGACGCAGGCCTATCTCGACGTCTTCCAGGTGATTCACCTGGTCTGCCGGAACGAAGCGGCGATGATCGATCGGCTGAAGCGGCGCGCGATCCATGAGAATCGTGCGGACGATGCGAACGAGTCGGTGATCCGTCGTCGCTACGAGGTTTACAACAAGGAATCGGCCCCAGTTCTGGGCTTCTACCCGCCGGAGATCATCGCGCAGATCGAATCGCTCCATTCGCCGGCCGAAGTCTGCCGCGACATTCTGAACTGCCTCATTCCGGTGGTGAAGAAGCACTTTCCGAAGGACGAGTGAGCGGCGACTATCGCAAGACAGAAAGACATCTGACGCAAAGGCGCGAAGAGCGCAAAGGAATGCACGCAAAGGGGGCGAGGAACCAAAGCTCAGGGAAGGCTCAACCCGACCTGCGTCTTCTTGCCTTCGCTTTGCGAAACTTTGCGATCGCTGCGTCTTTGCGTCAGAAGCCTTTTCGATTTGATCCGACCCCGCCGCCGGAGCGTTACCGAGGCAAACTTCGTTCGACCTCTGCCGCGGCCATCCGATGTTTCTCATCCCCTTCGGCACCGACGCTCCCGTCTACTACTTTCCCTGGGGCACCATCGGGCTGATTGTGGCGAACGTCCTCGTGACGCTCTGGTCGGCGATGAATCCGGCAGCCGCCGATGACTGGATTCTGTCCTACGCCCAGGGACTGCATCCGCTCCAGTGGATCTCCGCCATGTTCATTCATGGACATGGTGGTTCGCCCCTCGCCATCGGCTCGCACCTCTTTGGCAACATGATCTTTCTCTGGGGATTCGGGCTGGCGGTCGAAGGAAAGATCGGCTGGAAGTGGTTCGTTCCGCTGTATCTGGCGATGGGCGTCGTCCATCTGGCTCTGATTCAGACGATGACGCTGGCGCTGGACCACGGCAGCCTGATGGCCGAGGGAAAGGCCGTCGGCGCGTGCGGGGCGTCGGGAGTCGTCTACTCCGTCATGGCGATGGCCCTGGTCTGGGCGCCGCGAAACGAACTGACCATCCTCGTGGCCGGTTTTATCATGCGGCTGTTCGTCTTTACCTTCGAGATCTCCTATCTCACCTTCGGCCTCATCAAGGTCGGACTTCAGTTCGTCCTGGCGTTGACGACCGGGTTCTATCCGGGAAGCGAATTCGCTCACCTCCTCGGATTCGTCATCGGGTTCCCGGTGGGAGTGCTGCTTCTCAAGAAGGGGTGGGTCGACTGTGAGAACTGGGACCTGTTCTCCTTGATGGCTGGCCGGCACCTCAAGACGATCGCCGAGAATGAAGACCCCGTCCGCTGGCGGAATGCGCTGCAAGGGATGAACGTCACGGGATCGGTGGCGTCGAGCGTTGCGACAAGTGCCGCGCAGCGGGACACGGACGCTGGACTCGACGACCGCCCTGTGCCGACCGCGCCGCCGAAGTCGGCCCTCAAGCGGATTCGGATGTTGCTCGAGCAGGGGAAGCCGACCGCCGCCTACGCGGAATATGTGCGGCTCAAGGGGCTGCTGCCCGACTGGTCCCTGGAGCAGGCGGACCTGAAAGCGATGATTCAGGGGTTGCTGAAGGGGCGGCAGTTCGCTGAGGCGGTTCCGTTGCTGGAAGAGATGATTCAGCGCTTTCCCGACGGGAGCGACCGAGCTCGAATCCGGCTTGCCGGAATTGCGACCGAATCGCAACAACGGCCGGCGTTCGCCCTGCGCATCCTGGCCCCGGTCGATCGCGCGAAACTGACGCCCGATCTGGCCGAATCCTGCCGCCGGATTGAGTCGCTGGCCCACCAGATGATGGAAGACGGCGTCATCGAACTCGAAGGCCGCGGCTGGAGCTGAGCCACACTCGATCAGACGGTCGTTCCCGCGTACCGCGGCATCGACCGTGCGAATTCGGCCGCCTGGGCGATCGCGTCGCACATGGCCGATCGATCGACCTCGTGCACTTCCAGCGCGTCGCCGATGCCGTGCAGCATCGTCAACGTCAGCCGCCCACCGAGGTGTTGGCGAAACTCCTCGAGTCCGTCGAACAGAGTCTCGGTATCGTGCAGGACCGGGTGATCGAGCGCCAGCCCGAAATCCTCCAGGCACTGCAGCACGCGGCGGCAGTCGCGCTGGGGGAAGCCGTGGACCAGCGACGAGTAGATTGTGTCGACCGCCACGCCGATGGCCACCGCCTCGCCGTGACGCAGGGCGAACTCGCTCATCACTTCGAGCTTGTGGGCCGACCAGTGCCCGTAGTCGAGCGGCCGGGCTTCCAGCATCTCGAACGGGTCGCCATTCTTCGTGATGTGATCGAGGTGCAGCTTCGCCGAAGCCCGGATGATCGGACCGGCGGCCGCCATGTCCCGCGCGCGGATGCGGCGGGCGTTGTCGCACACCGATTGAAAGACGGCCGGATCCTTCAACAGCGAGACCTTCACCGCCTCGGAGAACCCGCACAGAAAATCACGGTCGGGCAGTGTCGAGAGGAGCGCGGCATCGTTGATGACGGCCCACGGCACCGCGAACGTCCCGCACCAGTTCTTCTTGCCGAACAGGTTGACGCTGTTCTTCACCCCGATCCCCGAGTCGGCCTGAGCGAGCGTCGTCGTCGGAAGGCGAACGAGCCGGATTCCGCGATGCGCGATCGCGGCGGCGAACCCGACCGCATCCAGCACGGCGCCGCCGCCGATCACCACGATGTAACTGCGGCGATCGAGGTTGGCGGCGTTGAAGCATTTCAGCATCCGCTCCAGGATGTGAATGTCGTTCTTGACCGCTTCGCCCCCCGGCACGATCTGGACGTTTCCTGTGTGTTCAAAATCCGATCCCCGCTCCTCCAGAAACAATTCGATCCGATGCAGCAGGTCGGGGCGGGCATTCGCGACATGCTCGTCAACCCAGAACTGGACGCGAGGTTTCTGGTTGCCGGACGGTTCGAGCACGTCGGCCAACACCTGCCGATCGAGGCCGAGAACATCGTCGGTGAACCGCAGGCGGTGCGTGAAATTGACCTGGAATGGAACGTCGATCACGTCGGAGGGGCGACGGCTGGTCATGCGGGGGGAACTCGACTCGGCGAGAGGGCGAGGTGGGGCCCAGGCAATGCAGGCAGGCCGTGAAACGGCCTCATTCGTTATACGCGACGATTGGGACGGCGGCCACGAAGGACGGTTGGAAATGATTGGCGGGACGAAAGTTAATTCGCTGAGAGGTTCAGATTTGTGTGTCGTGCGGGCAGAGGCGGAACAGGAAGGGCCGCCTCCCCACCGGGCTTGTGCCGGCCGGGCGGCCGATGCGACGGTCTCAATTCTTGCCGATCATCTCGCGGACGTCGGTCACGCGGCCGTTGATGGCGGCGGCGGCGACCATGGCGGGGCTCATCAGCAGAGTGCGGCCGGTCGGGCTTCCCTGACGTCCCTTGAAGTTGCGATTGCTGGACGACGCGCAGATCTCCCGCCCGACGAGCTTGTCGGGGTTCATCGCGAGACACATTGAGCAGCCCGCCTCGCGCCAGTCGAAACCCGCCTCGCGGAAGATTTGATCGAGCCCTTCCTCCATCGCCTGCTTCCGCACCAGTTGCGAGCCCGGCACGACCAGCGTCCGCACGCCGGGGGCGACCTTCCGCCCCTTCACCACCTTGGCCGCTTCCCGCAGGTCGGAAATCCGCGAGTTGGTGCACGAGCCGATGAACGCGACGTCGATCTTCACGTCCGTAATGGGCTGGTTCTCGTGCAACCCCATGAACTCGAGGGCTTCCTGGGCCCCCTTCTGCTCGGTCTTGGGGAAGCTCGAGATCGACGGAATCCGCTCGCTCACGCCGATGCTTTGACCGGGGTTGATGCCCCACGTCACCGTCGGCTCAATCTGCATCCCATCGATGACCACCTCGTCATCGAACGCCGCATACGGCGTCGAGGCGATGCTCTTCCACCACTTCGCCGCCTTCTCGAATTCGTCTCCCTTCGGCGCCATCGGACGGCCGCGGAGGTACTCGACGGTGGTGTCGTCCGGGTTCACATACCCGCACCGCGCCCCCCCTTCGATACTCATGTTGCAGACCGTCATCCGCTCTTCCATCGACATGTGGTCGAACACGTCCCCCGCATATTCATAGGCGTAGCCCACGCCCCCCTGCACGCCGAGCCGACGAATGACATGCAGCGTGACGTCCTTCGCGTAGACGCCTTGGCGCAGTTCTCCGTGCACCAGGATCCGCCGCACCTTGGGCTTCGTCATCGCCAGCGTCTGTGTCGCCAGGACATGGGCCACCTGGCTGGTGCCGATGCCGAGCGAGATGTTACCGAAGGCGCCGTGCGTGCTGGTGTGGCTGTCTCCGCACACCAGCGTGATCCCCGGCTGCGTCAGTCCCTGCTCGGGCCCGACGACGTGCACGATTCCCTGCCGCACATCGTTGATGTTGAAGAGTGGGATGCCGAACTCGCGGCAGTTTTTCTCGATGGCCGACATCATCTGCTCAGCCAGCGCATCGGCGAAGGGGCGGGCCTGGTTGTCGGTCGGCACGATGTGATCGACGGTCGCGATCGTCCGCTCGGGGTACATCACCTTCAGCTTGCGGTCGCGCAGCATTTCAAACGCTTGCGGGCTCGTCACCTCGTGGATGAGGTGCCAGCCGATGAAGATCTGCGTCTGGCCGGAGGGGAGTGTGCGGACGGTGTGGAGATCCCACACCTTGTTGAACAGATTGCGACGATCGGTCATGGCGGATGGCGGGACGAGGACTGGTAACGTAGGCCAGGAGATGGGAGGGGAAAGCGTGATGAGAATCGACAGGCCCGGCGGACGCGCTTCCACTCAATTGCTGCATTCCATCATAGCGGCGAACGGAGAGACGCCGCCACCGCGGGCGAGGAGTCCGAAGCGCAAGCTTCTCTCCCGGATGCTCGAGAAGCGAGCCAAATGAGTCGCACTGCGTCATAATACAGGTCGCGTCACGGACGATTCGATGAGGCGATTTGAGCGACCCGCAGCATGATCCGCACCTGCCTGTTCGACATGGGGAATGTTCTGCTGCATTTTTCGCATGAGAAGATGTGCGCGCAGATTGGGGCGCTGTGCGGGTTGAGCGAACTCGAGATGCGGGCGCTGCTGCTGGACTCGGGGACGCAGCTCGATTTCGAGCGTGGGCGGATGAGCGAGCCCGAGTTTCACCGGTGGCTAGTGGCGAAGGTGGCGATGGACATGGAGATCGACGCGTTGCGCGTGGCGGCGTCAGACATCTTCGTGCTCAATGAGCCGATGCTGCCGATTCTCGACCACCTGAAGGCATTGGGCATTCGGCTGGTGCTGCTGTCGAACACCAGCGTCTCGCACTTTGAATTCATCCGTGAGCGGTTCGACGTGCTTGATCGCTTCGACGACTTCGTCGTCTCGTTCCGGGCGGGAGCGGTGAAACCCGAGCCTCCGATCTACGAGGCGGCGCTCCGGGCCATCCACTGTGAGCCGGCGGAGTGCTTTTACACGGACGACATTCCGCTGTACGTCGAGACCGGTCGCACGTTCGGGCTTGAGGCGGAAGTCTTCTCCGACGCGGCGGCGCTCAAAGGACACTTGCGGGACCGCGGGATTGATCTTGAGTCGTGAGTCTCGCTCGTCCAAAGTGGATCGAAGAAGGACGCGGCCGTATTCAGACCATGAGGCGGCCTGCCGTCGCCCCGCGGTCAGAGCCGCCTCGCTTTTTTGCAGAGCTTCTTTGCGGATGCCCCGCATGCGGATCATTCTGGCCTGGACGTTGTTGCTCGCTCCTGCGATGGCCTCCGCCGCACCTCCGGCGAAGCCCAAAGGGCTGGCGGTGGATGTTGTCGAGCTGAAATCGCGGCCCGTCACATTGCGGGGGCTGGTGCTGGGAAAGGATGCGGACGCCCGCACGACGCTTGTCGCCGTTCCCCGCTGGTGGATCGAAGCGAACGCCGCGGAGTTCTACACCGAGTATCTGAAGCACGAGACGGACGCCCGCCGCACGCTTCTGACGAAACTCGTCGAACGGATCGATGCGTGGAAGGAGAGACGTGCAGACGATCGCCGGCTGCAGACCTTTCTCGACGAACAAAAGGAGCGTGCGGGGAAGGCGCTGAGGGGGAACGATGGGGACGTCGCTCCGTGCGAGTCGAAGCTGGTCCTGGTCGCCGTCCCGGATCGCGAGATCAAGCGGCATGATCCCGCGGACCCGCAGGCGCGGCAGGTGACGCCGGTGGCGTGGGCCGAGGAATTGAAGGATGTCGAGACGCGGACCGTGACGAGTCTTCGTGACGAATTGCAGAAGGACAAAATCGACATTGCCGCACGGATGATCGATTTGACCGAGTGGCTCCCTCCGCGACTCGATACGGCGGAACAGTGGGCGGCACGGCAGGCGATCGTCGAGTACGAATACCGCAGGCAGGCCGATTTTCAGGGGACAGGCGAAGCGTACTTCCGCACCGGCGAAGGGGCGAAGCCCCCAGCCCTTGCGGACATCCTGAGTTCGATGTTCCAGTCGAACCTGACCGGGGGCCTGCTTGATCTGCTCGATGAGGGGCCGCGGAAACCGAAGCCAAGCGGTCCACCGAAGCCGGTCGGCACGGCGGAAAAGGAAGGGCTCGACGGCGTCCGCATCACGACGCTGGAGCAGGATCTCAACGCCCGCCGCGTGACGGTGCGGACGGAGTTCTGGGCTCGCGTGCCGTCACAGGACAAGGTCGCCGCGGCCTGGCGGCCGATTTTCCAGTGGAACGAAACGGCGGATGCGGCCAAAGCCCGGCCCGACACCGAGGCCCGCATCCGCAAGGACCCGCAGGTGAGCCGCGCGCTGGAACTGGTTTCGAGCCTGTTGCCGGGGGGAGACGGCGAAGCGGCGACCAACACCGCGATTCGCTTCGGAGCCGCGGTGATGGAAGCCCAGCAGGCGGCCGACGCGCGGTTCATCCACTTCCGTGCGGTCTATACCCGCGGGCTCGAAGGTCCGCCGCTGACATTGCCGAAGTAGAGCGCGTTACCGCTGAGCTTTCCGTAGTCCGGCCTTCCAAGGCCGGACGAAATCTGACACCCGGCCTTGGAAGGCCGGGCTACGAGGCCAAAAACGCGACTGCAATGCGCTCCACCCGCCGCGAGACGTAGCACGGGCACTCCTGCCCGTGCGCGAAGAGATACCGGACGGCTTGGAAGCCAGAAGGGACTCACGGGCAGGAGTGCCTGTGCTACGGAGAACGCTTCGCTCCGCGGTTCACGTAGAGCTTGATGTTGTGCGTATTGCGGCCGCCGGCCACGATGTCGATCGCTCCATCCCCCGTGAGATCCGCTGCGGCGATATCTTCCGTCGCCATGCCGCCGTCGTCGAGGACGTGCTTGGTCCACTTGTCTTCGCTGGGCAACTCGCAGCGGTAGACATAGACGCCCGGTCCTTTGACCGTTCCAGGCCCCGGATCGGAATGGCCAACGATCACCTCGTCGTTGCCGTCTCCGTCGAGGTCGGCGCACCAGATCGCGTGCCCGCGCTTGAGCTTGTCGTCCAGCAGGACGCGCTTCCACGCGGCCGGCTTCGTGGCGTCCTCATCGGCCGTCAGGGCGCGTGGTCCGATGTAGACGACGGCCGCTTCGCCGTGCATCGGCTCGACGGTGGCGATCAGACGTTTTCCGCTCTTGAACGTTCCCGTCTTGATCTCTCCCGCTCCCTGGGCTTCCGGCTTCTCGCCGCTGGCGCCGCGGGCCAGCGGCAGCCGCGACCACTTGTCGCCGTCGCGGCGGATGACGCTCACCCCTTCCTGGCTGGCGGTCAGCGTGTCGACCGACTTGTTTCCGTCGAAGTCGATGTGCCAGTGGTTGTGCATGCGGTTGAGCGTGGCATCGAGCACCGTGGGCGGCCACCGCCCGGAGCGCGGATTGACGGGGATCTCGTAGGCCGTCAGCCGCACGCCGTCCCCCCTCGTCTTGTTGAGGGGCGAGATGACGAGTTGCGGCTTCCCCTTGCCGAGGACGTCGGCGAACCGCAGGCGGTGCAGCCAGACTTCCTTGTCGATGAAGTGGACAGACCACTTGTCGTCGAGCGACTTGCCGCGGGTCAGCCACTGCAGCGTGCCGATCTTCGTCCAGCCGGCCCCGAGGGCGAAGTCGACCTTGCCGTCGCCGTCGATATCGTGGGCCGCGATGCAGACGTTATCGCGGTCGCTCTGGTCCTCGATGATGACGTGCTTCTTCCACTCCCCGTCGGGCTTCTCGGGCTGGCCGTACCACAGGACGCGATTCTCGGTGACTGCCACGATGTCCTGCCGTCCGTCGCCGTCGACGTCGGCCAAGGTCACCGCATAGCAGATGTTGCCGCACATCGGATCGATGACGCGGGTCTCGAATGCGGGGAAATCGGCGGCGGCCAGCGGTCTGCCAACGGTTGCCGCCAGCAGGAAAAGACCAGCAACCGTAACACATTGAGCGGAGAGTGGACGTGCAGATCGATTCGGCATGGAAGTGCTCCGAAGGGCGTCCGGCGATTTCGGCACTCGACGTTTGCTGGTGACGGTTGTTCGCCACGTGAGGCGCTGGAGAGAGAAAACTGGCCCGCGAATGACGCGAATCAGCGCGAATGAAGAAGAAGATATTGTCTTCGCACGCGTGAGATTCGCCGCAACCAGAAGTTTTGCCTGGCTCCGGATTTCCATTGGCGTTTTGCCTTTATTCGCGCTGACTCGCGTCATTCGCGGGCAAAGTCTTCTCTCACGTTCCTTCAAGAAGGCAGATCGGCCCTCTGGCAGGCGAGATGCGCCCTATCGAAGTCTCGCTTGACAGCACCCAGGGTGCAGCTCTGGGCACGCTGGGTGCCGAAGCAGGCGACTTGGTAATTTTTGAGCCGTCTGCTCCGGCACCCCGGCTGCTCAGAGCCGCAGCCGGGGTGCGAGAGGGGAACTCTCCGAGGATGTCCCGTGAGGATGTCCCGTCACTCGGCCGCGACGAACTTGAAAACGCCCTTCCCCGCCTGGGACGGCGTGGTGACGTACATCTCGCCGTCCTCATCTTCGCCGAACGCCATCACGGGCAGGCCGTTCCAGGGGATGCTCATGTTCTGGATGACCTTGCCCGCCTTCGTGTCGTACTTCAGTCCCCAGATCTTGCCGGTGACGAAGTCGCCGTAGAGATAATGCCCTTCGAGTTCCGGGATCGCCTTGCCGCGATAGACGCTGCCGCCGGTAATCGACTTGCCGAGGCGGTGGTCGTATTCCCAGATCGGGTCGAGCCCCTTCACCTTCTCCGAGCCTTTCACGTTGCCGAAGGGGTGCGTCCCTTCCCAAGCGCTCCAGCCGTAGTTGCCCCCCTTCTTGACGATGTCGATCTCTTCCCAGAGATCCTGGCCGACGTCGGCGAGCCACAGGTCGCCCGTCTTGCGGTCGAACGCGACGCGCCACGGATTGCGGAAACCGTAGGCATAGGTCTCTGGCGGGACGTCCTTTTCGTTGAGGAACGGGTTGTCCTTCGGCACCGCGTACTTCTTGCCCTGGTCGTGGTGATCGACATCGATGCGGAACATGGCGCCGAGGAAGTTCGGACCGCGGGCCTGACCTTGATAGGTCGGGTCGTTGCGTCCGCCGCCGTCCCCCATGCCGATGTAAAGGAGACCGTCCGGCCCGAAGGCCATCGGTCCGCCGTTGTGGTTGGCGAAGGGCTGCTTGATGGTGAGCAGGATCTCTTCGCTGTCCGGGTCGGCCTTGTCGGGGTCGGTCTTCGAGACCTTGAACCGAGACAGGTACATCGTCCGCTGGCTCGACTCGGTGTTGTAGATCAGGAAGAACTGGCCGTTCTCCTTGAACTTGGGATGGAAGGCGAAGCCGAGGAGGCCTTCCTCGTCGTCGAGCTTGAACTGGTGCGTGCGGGCGCGGAAGTCGGCGAACAGTTTCGCCTTCTTCGTGCCACCTTTCGGAACGACATGGATCATGCCGCTCTGGTCGACGAAGAAGAGGCGGTGCGTGCCGTCCCCCGCATGCGTCACATGGATCGGACGGAGCGGCGGGTTCGGCAGGCCGTTGTCGTTGACCGGAGTCCAGCCTTCCCACTCGATGTCGGTGAAGGCGGGGACCGCCTTGACCTTCAGCGTGCCGTCGACCGGCTCGGGGGCTTTGCCGTCCGGTGTCAGTTCGCGGACCTTGATGTTGCGGAACGAGACCAGGTTGCCGTGATCCTGCAGGCTGATGTGCCCCTTGGTCGGCTTGCCGAACTTCGGCATCTTGGCGAACTTGCTCTTCGCGACGCGGGCGTTCCAGTCGTCGCTCCCTTTGACGAAGTAGTAATAGCTGACGCCGTTGACGCAGACTTCCCCCTGCTTGTTGTCGACGCGGAGATAGAGCTGGTTCCACTCTCCGGCCGGGCGGGTCGCGTCATCGACGTCGATTCCCTTGAAGCCGACCTGGGCTTCGAACTTCTTCGCCCACTCCGGCTTCATCGGTTGGTAGAGCTGGTAGAGCCAGCCCGCCTTCTGCGGGTCGTGCCCGTCGACGTTGTCCTGGATCTGCACCTCGGGACCCGTCATCCAGGGAGTGGCCTCGTCTTCGGTGACGTGGAACATCAGCCCGCTGTTTCCCCCCTTCGAGATCTTGTAGTCGAGCTGCAGTTCGAAGTGCTCGAACTGGCCGGTTGTGACGATGTCCCCGGCACCGCTCCCCTTCCGCGTCAGCGCTCCGTCCTCGACGACCCAGCCTTCGTTGATTTTGTCTTTCCTGTAATTGCGCCAACCCTCGGCGGACTTGCCGTCGAACAGGAGTTTCCAACCCGCCCGTTGCTCCGCGTCGGTCAACTGGTTGACTGGAACCTCTCCGCGGGCCGGAATTGGAAGGAACAGCGCGACCAGGGGCAGCGTCATCAACAGGCGAGCGCTCGGCGAGGACGTCATGCGAAGGAACTCTCGACAGGGAAGAGAGAGAAAATGGGACCGGTCAACGCTCGACCTTCGAGATCGCGGCGATCACGATCCCAGGAGCCGGGCGATCCGCACATATAGCATGACGGCAGCAGCTTTCGGATTCAACGACTTCGATGCCTCACAACCCGATGGCAGGGGGCACTTGAAGACGGTCCGTAGAGCCTCAAACTCGAATCCCAGGGAGATGGCGCGAGAGCGTTCGATGATCTCGTCGCGGCAACTTCGGGAGGCTTTGGCGATGTGGTTCCCGCTCATTCACACCATTCACACGTTTTGAGGTGAATCCCGTGTGTCTTTTGCGTGACATCCGCAGGAGAGCACCGCCTTTTGCAGCAGCGTGATCTCGTCGAATTTCAGTTGGAAATATCGCGTGGTGGCAAGTAAAACACACGAAATATGACATCTTCTGGACAGACGCTCTTAAATCTCGAAACTTTTTTGGGATGGCGACAAATACTCTGTAGGCTCCTCCGAGAAACCACATAGGGAATTGAGAGAGTTCTTTACGACGCCAGTTTTCAACGATCCCGCTTTCGATGTTGTCAGGAGTATCCTGTGAGCGTCGTGTCGTGATACACCTCTAGTCAGAGATCTCCATCTCCATCGCCCCATTCTGGCTCCCCGGGAGGAAGCAGAGCACATGTCGCAAGAGACCGCTCCCGTCGCCTACGTGATTGACGACGATCCCCCTGTGTGTGAATCGATCGTCGCCCTCCTCGACTCGGTGGACATTACGTCACGTATATTCGGTTCGGCACAAGAGTTTCTTTCAGTTTACGACCGCAGCCAACCTGGGTGCCTGGTCCTGGACGTCCGACTCAAGGGGATGAGCGGCCTGGAACTTCAAGAGCGGCTGCGCGGGGACGGCTTGACGATGCCGGTCATCATGATGAGTTCCCATAAGGATGTCCCGACGGCGGTGCGCGCCATGAAGGGAGGCGCCCTCGACTTTCTCATCAAGCCCGTGGACGACCAGGTGCTCATCGAGCATGTCCAGGCGGCCATCGAATTGGACGTGCAGCGCCGGCGCGATGAAATGCAGGTTCGCGAGATCCGCGAACGGTATGAGTCGTTGACCGACCGGGAGATGGAAGTGATGGACGTGGTGGTGGTCGGAGCCACCAGCAAGAAAACCGGCGGCAAGCTCGGCATCACGCACAAGACCGTCGACGCCCACCGCGCCAAGATCATGAAGAAGATGCAGGCGAACTCGGTCGCGCATCTCATCTACCTGGCGCACATTCTGAAGCTCGACGTCCTCAAGAACATTCCGCCAGGAGCGGGCTTCGAGGACTGATGGGGGCGGATTGCGGTGACCGCGTCACCATCGACGCCGGTGCCGGCGCGGATGGACGTGAATTGGTCGCGGAGCGACGACGACACCGACTCCCACGGGGGGCGGCGGCACGACGACCATGTGAGGCGGGTCGACAATCGGGGGAGGCGGGGCCGCTCCGTTCTGCTGAACGGCCAGCAGCACGCGGTCGCTCACGCCGCTCGACTTCAGGCTGATCATGGCGTCGGGGCTCAGGTCGAAGCGGCCGCCGCGGCTGTGCATCGTCCCGATGATGACATCGTCGCTGATCCCGCTTTGCGTCATGCGGACCAGGTCGTAGTTGGTCATCATGTTGCGGTTCTGCTCGACGAGCTGCGCGTGGTAGAGGGCCGCATCACGCTCTTCCCGCGCGTCTTCCGCGTTACCGATCAGTCCGCCGGCGAAGGCGCCGGTGGCCGCGCCGATCAGCGCGCCCGTCCCGGTGTGGCCCGACTGGTGGCCGATGATCCCCCCTGCCAGCGCGCCGAGGCCGGCGCCGTTTCCCATGCCGGCCGCCGTGTGATTCGGGGCGTAGCAGCCTGCCAGCAACAAAGGGAGCGGCGCGAGAGCGAGCGACTGGATCCACCGACGCGGGACGATCATCCGAAGCATTCTCCTGGCAGCCCACCCGCACGAAGGGGCGGAGTTCTACCGAGAGCTGCCGAATGCCTCCAGATCAGGATGCCACGTCTACTGCACGTATGGATATTTTTTCAGGGCATTTTGACCGGCAGTTCAGGGCGGACCCGCTCATCGCGGCCAGCGGGCCAGGGAGGCGAGTTCGAGGGCAATCATGAGCATGGCGGCCAGCAGACCCCAGTGCCACAGTGGTCGTCCCCGGTTCGACAGAGTTGCCGAGGCGCTGTCGAGTTGCAGCACGCCGTGAGACTGTCCGCTCGATTGCAGCAATCGTTCGAGGGCTGATCGGTCGATGCGGTCGAGCCGGCTTTCGCGCGGATCGATCTGAATGGGGGCCCAGGCAATCGTCTTTCCGCTGCGCTCGAATCGATACACGCCGGGGCGCTGTGGCGAATCGATCAGGAGCATCGAAGGGGGCGCGGCGCCCGCAACGCCTCCTCCTCCCGGCGCGGACGTTGCGAACGGCGTCACACCACCGAGGGGATCGACAATCCGGATCGGATCAGTGGAAGGAGCGATCGGCTCGTTGCGGCGCCACGGCTGGCCGACAATGCCCGTCGACTGCTGGTCGAGAGGGGGCCGGAGGTCCCGAGCCAGAAGTTGCATGAGAGCGACGAACGAGCCGAATTTGGCGAAGTCGCTCGAGGCAGCGTCGGCACTGAAGGCGGCGACCAGGAGTTGCCCGCTTCCCACCTGCCGCGAAGCGAGCGCCGGTGACCCGTCTGAAAACGTCAGCAGCACGTCGGCTTCGGGGTTCACCGCCGTCGACGTCAGCACGCGGCGGAAGTGGATCTGCGAGAGAGCCAGTTGACTTTGCTCGTCGAAGTCGCGCAGCAGCCGCGACCGCCATTGACCGCCGGAGATCGTCAGCAGGTCGTTGGTCGCGGTAAGTTCGCGCGTCGGGCCCGGCGTCCACGGGAGAGCGCCGCCACTTCCCATCGCACTGCTGATCGATTGCAGCGTTCGAATCATCCCCGGATCGCCGCCAAAGACGACCAGGCTTCCCCCCGTCTTCAGATGATTGGCGAGCAGGTTCGTGCGAGCGGGCATCGGCGCGATGGCCTCGACGAAGACGACGCCCGCCGCCTCCAGATCCTTCGCCGTCAACTCGCTCGACCGGACGACACGCACATCGAATCGATCTTCGGCCGAACCGAGGGGCGCCAGCGACCTCAACAGGAAGTAGGTTCCGGTGCCCGGTTCCTGCGGGTCTTCATCGCCGACGACCAGCACCGGCAGCCGCTGCACCGGCCGCGCGACCAACGCGGCCGTGTTATCGGCGGCGAGCGCATCGGGAGGGATGGAGAACGTCACCAACTGCTCGTCCGCGTCGCTCCACTCCATCGCGAAGCCGACCTCTCTCTCTTCGCCGGCGACCAGCCGCACCGTTTGCGACAACGGATCGTCATTCCCTCGCCGCAGCAACAGGGGCACCTCCTGAGTCGCCGTGGAGAAGTTTGAAATCCGAACAACGCACTGAGCCGGCTGGCCGACAAGCGGCCGCGGCGGAGCGGTCCGCGGGCTTGAGAGCGCGACGTTGCCGGACGGGAGCGATGCCGATTCGACGACCGAGATCTGGATGCCTGGCGGGACGAGGTCGCTCAGTCGCTGCCGCTCGCCGTCCTGCCAATTCGTCTGTTGAAGATCCGAGAGAATCAGTATCCGCCGGGTTCCCGAGTGAGTCGCCAGCAACTCGCCCGCCACCGACAACGCCTTCGGCAGATCAGCTCGGGCGAAACCCGGCTTCAAAGTCTTCAACTGCTGTTGGAGCGCCGAAACATTCGGCGTCAGCCGAGGCAGCAAGGCCGAGGGACGGTCCCCCGCCACGACGACATTCGCCACGTCGGTTCCGGCTTGAAGATTTTCCAGCAATCGCGACGCCGAGGCCCTCAGTAATTCAAACTGCGTTCCGCCGGCCGCCTCCTGAGCGGTGGAAGCGCTCGCGTCGAGGACGATGACGACCCCTGTCCCACGCGTCGAGTTGGCCTCGGCCTGCCGATCGCTGAACCAGAGGGGACGCGCAAAGGCCGCGGCGATGAGTGCGACGATCAGACACCGCAACGCCAGGATCATCCACCGTCGCAGCTTGAAGATATTCGACTGCGCTGCGGCGGACTTCTGCAGCAGCTGGATCGTTGGAAAGATGACCCGGCGGCGAGCCCGCCGATGGAGCAGATGAGCGATGAGCGGAAGCGCCACCAGCGCGACGCCCCAGAGCATGAATGGCGTCGTCAGCGAGAGAGTGGCCAGCAATCGCATGAGGGCCTCGGCCGGAAGCGGACTTCGTCGGCGCGCCTCGTTTATTGTAGTCCGGCCTTCCAAGGCCGGAAGAAATCGGCATGAGTGATAATCGACCGACTCGCGCCTTTCACCCGGCCTGGGAAGGCCGGGCTACCCAGGCACAGATCGACCTCGCTAGGCAAGAATCTCGCGGATGACGTCGGCGTCGTCGGGCATGGCCGGGATCGGCCGACCGGTGCGGTCCGGCAGGCGGACGTGCGGGTCGATTCCGAGCTGGTAGAACATCGTCGCCAACAGGTCCTTCGGGCCGACCGGCCGTTCGACGACGTCACCCGCTTCGCCGTTCGTTGCACCGATGACCCGGCCGCGAGCGGCGCCACCGCCGGCGAACAGGACGGAGTAGGCCCGCGACCAGTGATCGCGACCGCCCCCTTTGGCACTGTTGATCCGCGGCGTGCGGCCGTGCTCGCTGAGAACGACGACCAGCGTTTCGTCGAGGATGCCGCGACGATCGAGGTCGGTGATCAGCCCCGAGAACGCTTTATCGAATGGCGGCAGGAGCTGATCGGTCATCCGCGGGTAGTGGTTCCAGTGCGTGTCCCACGCATCGCCGGCGAGGCCGTATTCGTCCCAGAAGACGGACACGAGCCGCGTGCCGGCTTCGATCATGCGGCGGGCCGCCAGGCACGACTGCCCGAAGAGCGTCATGCCGTAGAGATCGCGAGTGGCGTCGGCCTCTTTGCGGACGTCGAGGGCTTCGGCCACTTTCGTCGAGCTGATGAGCGAGTAGGCCATCTCCTGGAATGTTGACAGCGAGCGGCCGGGGCTCGAACGGTCGAGGTCGCGACGGGTCTCGTCGAATTGCGTCAGGAGCGAGCGGCGGCGGTCCATCCGGTCGAGACTCAGCCCGTCGAGTGGCGCGGTGGACGAGAGGCGGAACGAGCTGTCGCGGACGCACCCGCAATACGGGTCGGCCACGTCGTACTTCATGTCGCGGAGCGTCTTATAGACGGTGCGGCTGGCTTTCCCCTGGAACTCGGTCCAGAGTGGGTTGTAGGCCGACCCCAGGAACGCTGCGTACGGCCCCGCCCGGTGGACTTCGCCCGTCCGCTGGCTGCTGAAGGGGAATGGCAGGGCGACGTTCTGCGGGAACTCGGCCGGGCGACCGCCGCGCTGCTGGCGATGGACGTATTCGACCGCCGAGCCGAAGTACGGATGGTGCGAGGGATCGTGCGGGGCGAGTTCCATCGCCACGTCGATCGCCGGAATGCCAGTAGTCGCGAAGGCGACGCCATGCACGGGGAACGGGTGCGTGACCGACCGCACCACCGTCACCTTGTCCATCACCTTCGCCGTTTCGGGAAGGTATTCGCAGACGTCGAGGCCCGGCAGCGACGAAGCGATCGGCTTCATCGTCCCGCGGATTTCCACGGGCGCCTCGGGCTTCATGTCGTACGTTTCGAGCTGGCTGGGCGAACCGTACAGGAACAGGAGAATGCAGTTCTTGGCCTTGCCGAAGCCATGCCCGCCGGTGATCGTTTCGTCTTCGGCCGCCCGGGCTTGCGATTCAAGGAGTTGCGGCAGTCCAAGGGCTGCGGTGCCAAGTCCGATGCCGCCGGCCTCAAGCAGCTCACGCCGGGTGAGTCCAGTGCACAGACGGCGCGGATTGCTCAGCACGCGAAGCATGAGGGAACCTCGGAGGCAGGCGGGGCGGTTTCAGGCGGGCTACTGAAACAGATCGGCGAACGGACATCCTATCTTAACCCGCGACGGCCTCGCAAGAAACGATGCGAACGAGCATCGCCGAAAAATTCGCGGAAGAGGCGAATCGCTGGAGTGGGGCGCAGGGCGCGTCTCGCGCGACGTCCCCTCATTCGAAGAAGCGAGCCACGGGGATGCGGAAGTCGGCCAATGGTTCCGGAAGTTCAAGAGTCTGATCGACCGTGAACGTTTGAGTCGCTTCGTCCGATCGATAGACGCAAGCCACCGACTTGGCGGGTTCGAGGACACACACCGCCAGCACCCCGGCCGCCAGGTACTCACCCACCTTTTCGATAATGTCTGTCCAGCGATCGTCCGGCGACTTGACCTCGAAGACGATCTCTGGAGCGACTTGGAGGTAACCTTCGGGAATCGGTCCCTTCGGCAGTCGGGCATAACTGTAGAACGCGACGTCCGCACCGCGGAGGGAATCCGGATTTCGCCGGGTGATGATTCCCGAATCATTCGTCAGAACGCGCCCCCGATCCTGATCCCTGGCGAACGACGTGAGGATCCAGCCAGTCGTACCGCAGACTTCTCCATGGCGCGATGTGGCAGGCGGCATTTCGACAACCTTTCCACGAACGAGTTCCGTCCGATAGCCATCATCCGGAAGCAGCGCATATTCCTCGATCGTCAGCAGACGCTGCGGTGCGAGCGGAGGATTGGTCGTGGGCTCGAAGACGGTACTCATCGGGTCACTCCTGTCCCTTGATTGTCCGGACGAGTCCACGGGAACGCAAGACGGCCCGAATTCTGGAGACTCGGGCCGTCGTGCGCTCATCAACACATTGCGTCGCGATCGCGTTTTCACCCCAGATCCTGCTTCACGTCGACCCACGTCCGCTTCTCGTATGATTCCAGAACCGCATCGGCCACCGCCTGGGCGCGGGCGCCGTGGTCGAAGCCGGGGATGGCGTCGCGGCCTTCGACGATCGCGCTGACGAACTCGTAGACCAGGTCGTAGCGGAAGACGGTGCTGGGAACCCCTTCGTGCGGCTTGCGCGGACTGCCGGGGATGACGAGGAACTCTTCCGGCACCGGCACGCTTTCCATTGGCTTGCCGCCCCGGCTGAGCAGGATGTTGTTGGGATCCTGCAACCGGTACACGGCCGAGCCCTCGCTGCCGTTGACCTCGGCCCACTCATGTCCGAAGCCATTGTTGTGGTACCCCTTCATCAGCGTGCTTCCCTCCCACACACCGACCGCTCCGCCTTCGAAGAGACCAATGAGGGCCGACCAGTCGTCGACGTTCGATGGCTCGCACGGCTTGCCGTCGGGTGTCTTGTCGCGCGGGACGAAGTTCACCGCCGCCCCGCACAGCGTCTTGATCGGTCCCATCAGGTCCTGGGCGAAGTCGATGCGATGGATCGTCATGTCGAACAGGTCGCCCGCCCCGGCGAGATGTTTGTACTGCCGCCAGCCCCAGCTCGTCTCGGGCCAGTCGAGGAACCGCTGGCTGCGGAAGTGGCGCGGCACGCCGAGATCACCCCTCTTCCAGAGGTGCCGCAGGTAACGCATCGACGGAGCGAAGCGATAGGTGAAGGCTGTCATGTGCCGCAGGCCGCGGTCGCGGGCGGCGCGGTACATCCGGGCTGATTCTTCGAAGTTGAGCCCGAGCGGCTTCTCGCACATCACGTGCTTGCCCCCCTCGCTGCACGCCACCGAGATCGGCAGGTGCGTGAAGTTGGGGGTCGCACTGATCACCGCATCGATGTCGGGATCGTTGGCGATGTCCTCATAGCGAGTCGTCTTCTTCGTCGGCCCCCACTCCTTCTGACGCTGTTCGAGCAGCGCCTCGTTGGGGTCGCAGACGGCGACGAGCTCGCACCGCTTATCGATGCGGATACCGGGGACGTGATGATAGTCGGAGACGGCGCCGGCTCCGATGATGGCGATACGGACGGGCATGGGCGGGCTAGTGGGTAGTTGGTAGTGGGCAGTTGGTAGGCAGAAAAGCAGGTCGAAGCAGCGGTATCAATTGCGACAACGGTTGCCGGTTGCGGATTCGCGATCCCTTCAGCTTCATCAGCCAAGACTGCTGCGAATCCACGCCAGCGCTTCCTCGCGGGTCGAAACGTCGCCATTCAACTGGGCGTCGCGGACGTTGTCCAGCCACTCCTTGAACGCCGGTCCTGGCGCCACCCCCAGCGCCTTGAGATCGTTTCCTCCCAGCAATGGCGGCGGATCGAGCACCTCGAGTGGAGTATTGCGGAGGTAATCCTGACTGAAGGCGACCGGCGTCAGATCGCCGCCATGGGCCAGCGTTTCGACGCGGAACAGCTCGATCAGTGCAGGACTGAGAGGATGCGACAACTTCCGTTTGAGTTCCGAAAGCTTCATGTGCGGCGCATTGCGTAGCGAATGCCGTTGCGCGACGAGCCACGTGATGGCTTCGGACTCCTCATTCGACAGTTTGAGCCGCCGGCAGATTGACCACACCGCATCTCCCTTGTGGCGTCGATCGGACTGGAATTGGAGGATTGGTTCGCCGCCGTCTTGCGGGAAGGCGGGACTTTCCGCCGCTCGATGGACCAGGGCCGCGAAGGCCAACTCGAAGGTTGGTTCCTGAAGCAAGTGGAGCATCTGCAGAGTTGCGGACCAACTGGAGCGCCCCGCGACGCCACAACCGGATGGCTCCGCCGCATGCTGCGAAGCGGGCACTTTCTTGATGCTTTCCACTCGCAGCTCGGGAAAGATCTCCGGAATCAACCCCACATCGGCCGCCAGCTCCATCGCCCGTCTTCGCCTTGCATCGACCAGCATTCGCCGCAGTTCCTGGGCAATCCGCTCGGCGCTGACGACATGGATCTGCGGCGCCATCCCCCGCACCGCCGCCCGCGTCGCTTCGTCGAACTCGAATTCCAGCGTCGCGGCAAATCGCACCGCGCGCAGCATTCGCAGCTTGTCCTCGGTCATCCGATCGATCGGGTTGCCGATCGACCGCAATACGCCGCGCGCCAGGTCTGCTTCGCCACCGACGTAGTCGATCACCCGCGCGTCGAGCGGGTCGTAAAACATTCCATTGATGGTGAAGTCGCGCCGCTGGGCATCCTGCTCGGCCGTGCTGAAGGCGACGTTCGACGGCCGTCTTCCGTCAAGGTACGGACCTTCGCTGCGAAACGTCGCCACCTCGACCTGCCCCGCCTCTTTCGACGGTCCCAGCACCATGATCACGCCGAACGCCGCGCCGACCGGCACGGTGCGTTTCGGTCCAAACAGCCGACGCACCGCATCCGGCGTGGCGTTCGTGGCGACGTCATAATCCTTGGGCGTCTTCCCCAGCAGGAAGTCACGCACGCAACCGCCGGCCCACAGCGCTTCGAACCCTTTCTCTCGAAGTCGCGAAACGACGTCGACAGCAAACTCACGGCGAGGATCCGGTGCGCTCATATCAGTGAGACCCCACCGGGTCGTCCAGGGTTCGTAGCGGCCGCCTTGTCATTGCGATGACAAGGCGGCCCGTGTGCTTTCACTTCTCGTCACAGCCCCGTCTTGTCGGTGTCACCCGACTTCGACAGGTCCTTGATCCATTCGCGGATCAGCTTCACCGCCGGCTCGTCGACGACGGTTGACGCAATGTGCGGCATGCGGCCGAGGCCGATCTTCTGCATGCGGTGAGCGATCATCGAGCGATCCGGATCGCCCGCGACGATCAGCCGCGGTTCCTTCAGGTTGAACTGCCCCTGCCCCGGCCGCACGTCGAGCGTGCCGGTCTCCTTCAACGCCAGCGTCGGCAGCAGGATGAACTCGGCGTTGCCGCCCCCCCACTTGCGGTGGCAGTGCGAGCAGTTGGCGAACAGGTACGACCTGGCCCGCTTGTTGGTGTCGACCGACGGATCGTTGTAGTCCGCGATCTTCGGCAGCTTCTCGGGAACGTCGGGCAGTTTCTTGTCGAAGAGGCCGAGATGCTCGAACGTCGCCAACTGGTTCGCCACTACACCGCTGTAGTCGTGGTCGCGGTTGATCTGCATCGTGTTGAGGCCGAGCGTGTACTTCGCCGCGACCGTATGGCACGACGTGCATTCGGCCCGGCTGGGGAAGTGCCACGTCTGCTTGCGGGTCCCGCCCGGGGCGTCCTTGTCTTTGATCGTGAACTCGCGGTCGGCTCCCTTCGTGTCGAGCAGGAAGGCGTCGGTCTGCTCGTCGTTCCAGACGTACGTGTAGCCCCGCCAGTACTGCTCGCCGACTTCATCGGTCCCCGGCATCAGCTTCTGGTGCAGCAACCGTGTCTCCAGCCGTCGTGCCGACTTCGGGTTCCCTGCTTCCATCTCGAGCGAGAACGTCTTGACGATCACCGACTCGTCCGGGAACCGCCAACCCGGCGTCGAACCCGGGGCAGGTTGCGGATAGACGACCACGTCGTATTCGATCTTCGCGTCCCCCGGCAGCGCGATGAAGCGATCCTTGAGGGCGTTGTCCGAATAGAGCGGAGCGTTGACCGAATACGGGATGAGCCCCGCGGCCACCTTATGGTCCTTTGTCGATTCGAACAGTCCCGTCTCGCTCAGCTTGCGGGGGAACTCCGCGAGGTTCTTCGCGGGAGGCGGAGCTTTCACGAGGCGATAGATCCGCCCCGTCATGAAGTCGACCGACAGCACCTCTCCCTTCTCATCCTGTCCGAACTCGACAAGCCGAAGCGTCGTGTCGGCCAGTTGACGGTTCTCGACGACCTTTCCATCCTCATACCGCAGCGACCAGATGCGGCCGGTGTCGTAATCGCCGTAGATATAGGCTCCCCTCAGCTCGGGGAGCCGGTCGCTGGTCGAAATCCAGCCGCCAGTCATCGAGCGGAAGTCGGAGTGAGCGTGCTCGATGATCGGCTTGAGAATCGGCGTCGGCCCCTTCGGCCGCTCCGGGCGGAACGGATGCAGCCCTTCGCTCACGCTCCAGCCGTAGTTCCCCCCCTTCTGAATCAGGTAGACCATCTCCCACAGGTCCTGGCCGACCTCGCCCCCCCACAGCCGCCCCTTCGCATCGAACGAGAACTTCCAGAGCTGCCGCAAGCCATACGCCCAGATCTCCGGCCGCGCCCCCTTCATGCCGACGAACGGGTTGTCCTTCGGCACCGCGTACTTCAGCCCTGCATCCTGGTGGTCGATATCAATCCGCAGCATCGACGCCAGCATGTCGCTCAGGTCCTGCCCGGTCTGCAACTGGTCGGCAATCCCGCTCCCGTCGCCGGTGACGATATACAGCATCCCGTCCGGCCCGAACCGCAGGCAGCCACCGTTGTGCCCCCCCGACGGCCACTCCAGCAGCACCTCTTCGCCCTTTGCGTCGGCGGCCGGCACCGCTCCCTTGGCGACGAACCGCGACACGCGGGTCCCCTTGTCGCTGGGGTTCATGGCGTCGAGCACGGTGGTCAGGAAGAACTGACCGTTCTCGGCGAACTTCGGATGAATGGCCACGCCGTAGACGGTGCGGGCGACGTCGACCAGCAATTCCTTCGTCTCAGTCTTCGGATCGTTGACGAACGTGAAGATCTTCCCCTTCCGCTCGGCGATGACGAGCCGGTTCGTCCCCGGAAGGATGGTCATCGCGAGGGGTTCGTCGAACTTCAGCTTGGGGAAAGCCACTTCGACCGTATACGGATCGGGCGGGTCGGGCGTGCCATGCACCTTCGACCCCGTGAACAGCACCCGCTTCTCGATGCCTGTCGCCTTGCGAACGGGCTTCGACCCGGCGGCGTCTCCCGCTTCCAGCGAAGACGTCAAACCCGCCACGACGAGCATCATTGCGGCGAGGAGAGCGGAATCAGAGGAGCAGTGGGAGAGTCGGGCGAATCGCATGGCGGAGGTCCAATCGTCGGAGGGCGTTTCCACGGAGGACGGCGGCTGAGACCGATATCGTGCCGTTTCCGCGTCGCTGCGACAAGCGGGTTCGACTGTCGCTCACGTTCACAGACCAGGAGGGTGGCACTGCCCACAATGACCACTCGGGAGCACGTCGATGATCGTCGTTGAGCGGCCGAAACGGTTGACCGAAGACA
>JADZEF010000026.1 GCA_020850695.1 Planctomycetaceae bacterium
ACGCCTTCGTCGAGGTCGTCAATGGGGTAGGTGCAGTGCTGCCACTGACCGAAGAGGTCGCAGAACTTCATGTCGACCTGCTCGACCTTATTCTCCTTGGCGTACGAAAAAAACTCCTTGGGGGTCTTCGGGAACGTCAACGTCTTCGGGTCCATCAGAATGCCTTTACAGGAACAGAGGTGCCGGAACTTGGAGTGGACGGGCGTATGGACAGGTCCGGCGGCCGGCGCGCGCGGCCCACATTGCATCCGGACGAGTCTGCCAAAGCAAGCGTGCGGGAGCGGTCCAGGATTTCCGCGGGAGAACCGCATTGCCCGCGTCGTTACAGTTTCGCAGTCGACGGTTGACCGTCTTGCCTCAGGCGATGCGGCCTGTGCGGCGGTCGCTGCCGATGTTCAATGAGGCGCAAGGCGAACGAGAATCGGGGCGGGACGGGGGACTTCGAGAAGAGGATTCAATAATCAGGGGGCGCTCCTGAAGAGGGAATAACGAGGGCGTACGCGCAGATTGCAGGCGTTATTGCTCAAAAAGTGGGCAGTCGAGGCCGGCGTACGACTCAGAGGACACGGGGAATCTCAGAAAAACGCTGATTGCGACGTTCGCAAGCAGCTTTGCTCAATCTGGGTGCAACCGGTGTGCCGGACCTGCGGAGGATGCCGCCAAAAACGAAGAGGCCCTCGTCCGGACACTTCCGAACGAGGGCCTTCCTGAACGATTGCTGGGCATGTGCGGGTCGAACCGAGCGGCGATCCGCCTGGTCGGCTTCGCATATGCCTCGCAAAGGGCTCAATCGCGGCGCTGCAGTTCCATGATGATCCGCACGATATACCAGAAGAGCAGAGCCACGGCTGCAAAGAGCGCCAAGGCCGCCGCCACATGCTGGTCGGTCCGGTAGTGGTGCAGAACCGCTGACGTGTAGTACAGCACGTACCCGCACGCCAGGATCGCCATCCCGGCTGAGAAGAAGATCCCGAGCGAGAAGCCGAAGATCAGGCTGCAGATGATGAGCCCCGTCGCCGCCAACCCCGCCACCCACAAGCCCGTCCGCAGGAACGAGAAGTCGGCTCCCGACATCAGCACGATGATCGTCATGCCGACGAACAGGGTGATCGTCACAATGCCCGCCGTCGGAATGACGCCGGGACCTCCGAACTTCCCCGCAATGTAGAGCAGCGGGACGAAGATGATCGACTCGGCGAGCGTGTAGAGGGCCAGTCCGAGGTACTGCATCCCGACCGAAGTATCGCTCTGGGCCCACTTGTCCGCCACCCAGCCCACCACCATGAAGCCGATCAGCACGGCCCACCACGCGCGCGCGAACAGCCGGAACATGGGCTCGCGAATCGCTTCGACGTTCAGAAAGAGACATTCCAGCCCGACGAAGGCCAGGATGGCCACGGCCAGGTGAGCATAGGTCCGGCGAATAAACGCCGCCCGCACATCCGCGGCGGCGTCAATGGCGAACAGATCACTGGCATAAGAGCGTTCTGCATACGACATGAATCTCTCCCCCTTAGAGACTGGACCGGCAAAGTGCACAGGCGTTGGGGCTCATTGTAATGGCTCGCGGCGCAATTCCGAAGAGACTTCAGCTCTGGTCGCGGCCACGCAAAACCTTCGCCGCAGCCGTCACACGAGAATTGGACGAACTCTTCGTCGCGTCGAGCACGCGGGCGCAAACCTCCGGATGCACGCACGCGGGGCGGAGTGCGTGCAGCGCGGCCAGGGCATCGCTTCCGTCGGCCTGCAATCGAGTGATGAGGAACTCCACGGCTGCGGGCGAACGGGACAGCCCAAGACTCTGAAGGATCGTTTCGAGGCGTTCTTTTGACGGAGTTTTCTTTGCGGACGCGATGAGCGCGTCGACCGCTCCGGGCAGGCCCGACTCTCCCAGCGCCGCACACGCCTCCGCATGAATGTCGTCCGCGTTGTGCTGCAGGTAGCGGACCACACGCGGAAGAAACTCGACAGGCGCCAGGCGAAGCAGTCCCGCAAAGCAGACCCCTTTGACGGCGGCCACATCGCCCCCGAGCATCTTCGATTTCAACAGGGGAATGGCCGATTCGCTCTCGGTGTCGGCCACCGCCTGCACCGCATGAACGCGATCGGCCACCGTGGGGCTGTGAAGCAGGTCGACCAGAGCGGTGAGCTTTCGGACCGCGCTCAACTGACGCGACCGTGCCAGGCCGAAGGCGCAGCCACCGCGGACCTCCACGGCAGTATCCTCGGGCGCTGGCCACATCGGTTCGACCTGCTGATAGCTCATCCCCGCAAGCCAGAAGTCGGCATCGTCGAAGCCCGTCCGACCCAGAGCCTCGACAATCGCGCTCTTGGCCCGACACCCTTTGTCAGACGTCGCCGGATCGACAAGAAACCGCTCCCAGGCTGTGAGGAGATCGCTTTCAAACCCGCTCAGCTCCAGCTCGGAGACGATCCGGGCCGCGGCACCCGCCACAAGGTTCGACGAGTCCTTCAGCCCCTTCTTCAAGCCTTCTCGAACGACCACGAGGTCCGCCTCATCTCGAAGCGACTCGACACGCCGCAATCGTTCATCGAGAGACTGTCGTGGCGCCACGGTTCAGCTATCTGATAAAGATGCCGGACGGATTGCGTCCGGGAGTGTCGAAATAGGAACTGATTTATATCCGCGCTGTCGAACGAGCGGCGGGAATCGCAGGAATATCCGCCGCCGAAATCACCCGCTGCACAATTGTGGCGACTCGATGTCGTTCCCTCGATCGCAAACGCCGGTTAGACTCGATTCGGCAACTTCAGACCACTCACGACGATGAAGGCCAGCGGCATATGTACCTGCGCATGGCGAAACGCGTTCTCTTCGAGACCGACAAGCGGCTTCTGTGGAAGCTCGCCTGGAACATGGGCTGGAAAGGAATGCTGTCGGTTCAGAAGCACAAGAAGCGGCTGAAGAAGGGGGAGGTCTTCCCGCCGTTCCTGTACGTGTCGATCATCAATTCTTGCAACCTGCGGTGCCAGGGGTGCTGGGTCGACGTGGCGGCGAAGCAGCAGACGATCAGCCCGGACGCCCTGCACAAGATGATCGGCGAAGCGAAGGAGATGGGGAACGTCTTCTTCGGAATCGTCGGCGGCGAGCCGTTCATGCATCCCGACCTGCTCGACATGCTGGCCGAGCACCCCGACTGCTACTTCCAGATCTTCACCAACGGGCACGTCATCACGGACGAACGCGCGAAGCGGATGCGGAAGCTCGGCAACGTCACGCCCCTCATCAGCGTCGAAGGAACCGAGATCATCAGCGACGAGCGCCGCGGCCGCGGCGGCGTCCTCTCGAAGACGATGGAAGGCATCCACAACTGCCTCAATAACAAGGTCTTCACCGGCGTCTGCACCAGCCTCTGCCGCACCAACATCGACGACCTGCTCACCGAGCAATGGGTTGACCGGCTCATCGAGATGGGGGTGATGTATACCTGGTTCCACGTCTACCGCCCGATGGGCCCGCTCCCCAACCCTGACCTCTGCCTGACGCCCGAGCAATCGCGCAAGGCCCGCCAGTTCGTGGTCGACATGCGGGCGAAGAAGCCGATCATCATCGTCGACGCCTACTTCGACGGCGAGGGGCAGGCCTTGTGCCCGGCCGCGACGGGCATCAGCCACCACATCAACCCGTGGGGCGGAATTGAGCCCTGCCCGATCGTGCAGTTCACGACCGAGTCGATCCATTCGACGGAAGAAGATCCGCGTTCCCTCAAGGAGAAATTCCTCCAGTCAGCATTCCTGAAGGACTTCCGCCAGCTCGCCTCCGATACCACTCGCGGCTGCATCGTCCTCGAACGCCCCGACCTTCTGAGGCAGCTCGTCGAAAAGCACGGAGCGAAGGACGGCACCGTCCGCCACACGGCGCTGGCCGAACTTGAGGCAATGGAAGTCCGCACGTCGCAATACGCCCCCGGCGACGAGATTCCCGAGAAGAACATCTTCTACCGCCTGGCGAAGCGCTACTGGTTCAACGACTTCGGCGTCTACCGCGGCAAGGACCACACGGAGTCGGCGCCAAGCATTCTCGCCAATCGGAAGTCTGCCACTTGTGGCGCATCAAACGCTTCTGCGGCCTGTGACCTGCCGAAGGAACCGGTGCTCGTTCAGATTGGTCAATGAACCATGCCCGCGACAGACACGTCGGTGGCGACGCCGGCAAATCTCGAGACGTCGTCGCTCACCTACGAACAACGCCTCTCGCGCGACGAGGATTGGGCGATGACCGATGCCGGCCGCTTTTTCGACGAGCGCGGCAGCGTCCATCAGACACTGCGCGAAATCTCATCGCGACTTGAGCAACTCGGGATTCCCTATGCCGTATGCGGTGGCATGGCGCTGTTCCACTATGGATTCCGCCGCTTCACGGAAGATGTCGTCCTCCTGGTCACTTCCGAGGGCTTGCGGAAGATTCATGACGAGCTGGAAGGTCGCGGCTTCCTTCCGCCGTTTGCGGGAAGCAAGAACCTGCGCGATACCGCCACCGGCGTGCGGGTGGAGTTTCTGGTCGCCGGCCAATTCCCCGGCGACGGCCGTCCCAAACCGGTCGCATTCCCGGATCCTTCACAGGCGGCCTCGCCGGGCAACATCCGCTACTTGACGCTTCCCGCACTTGTTGAACTGAAACTGGCGTCCGGCATGACCAGCCCGGCGCGGATGAAGGATCTTGCGGACGTGCAGGAACTCATCCGACAACTCCAGCTGCCGGTCGCCTACTCAGAGCAACTCAATCCGTATGTGCAGGAAAAGTACGCCGAACTCTGGATGAACACGCTGGGGCATTCGAAGCGATTCGTTCGACCCATTTCCGTCAGTTTCAAAGTCCTTCCCGAAGAATCCTGGGACGCGATCGTCGCACGATTGAGGGCGAACTCAGACGAAGTCGATCGCGCCGTGGCCGACGGCATTCAGGTCGAAGCTGACGAAGCCCGAGGCCCTGGTCACTTTCACCTCGTCACAACGGACCCGCAACTCGCCGAAGCCCACAGCCTTCACGACGAATCCGAATTCCTCCAACCCTGATACTCAACCCTTCCGTCCCTCGTCACTGGTCCCTCCTCCCTCGACCCTCCCATGCCCAAGCTCGGCGTCAACATCGACCACGTGGCCACCATCCGGCAGGCCCGCCGCACCATTGAGCCCGATCCCGTCTGGGCCGCGGTGCTGGCCGAACTGGCCGGGGCCGACGTCATCACGCTCCACCTCCGCGAAGACCGGCGACACATCCAGGATCGCGACGTCCGCGTGATGAAGCAGACCGTCCAGGTGAAGCTCAACCTCGAAATGGCGGCCGAAGAAGCGATCACCGACATCGCCTGCGACGTCCACCCGCACCAGGCCACGCTCGTCCCCGAGCGCCGCGAGGAAGTCACCACGGAAGGGGGGCTCGACATCATCCGCAACTTCGACCGCGTGAAGCGCTGCACCGACCGGCTGCTGGCCCGGGGAATCGAAGTCAGCATGTTCATCGATGCCGACCCGCGGCAGATCGAGGCGTCGAAGTCGCTCGGTGCACAAGCAGTGGAACTTCACACCGGCCGCTATGCGGATGCGACGACGGCCGCCGAGCAGGACGCCGAGTTCGAAAAGCTCGCCTCGGCTGGGCAGTTCGCCGTTCAGCAGGGACTCGTGCTGCACCTGGGGCACGGCCTCACGTATCGCAACGTCCAGCGGGTGGCAGCCATCCCAGGAGTCTGTGAGCTGAATATCGGCCACAGTATCATCGCCCGGGCCGTCATGGTGGGCATGGAGCGGGCCGTGCGGGAAATGAAAGAGCTGATCCTGGGATGATTTCTGTTCCGAGGCCGGGTCTCGAACGAAGGCGAGCGCCGAGGATCTGCCCATGTTCCCGTTCGACAGCGATCCCAATTTGTGGCCGTCTTTCGGGGTATTCGGGGGCTTCGTCGCGGGGGTCGGCGCCTTCGGATTGGGGTTCCTGCTTCTGGCCGGCGCCGCCTCGGGCTACCCGGAGGAACTGGCGATCGCGGGGTGGTTCGCTGGACCACTCTTGATGATCGGCGGCGTCGCCCTGTTCTTCTGGTGGTGGAATTCGCCGACCGAATAACGATCGACTGTGCTGTGTACGGCACCCCCGCGCGGCATTACGCTGGAACAGCGGGGAGTTTGGTTCGCCCTCTCCCTGACGCACCTGTTTCCGTCCGCGCTCCGACCGTTTCATGCATTACGTCCCCGAATCCGCCCGCGAGTTTTTCCAGCCCGAATCGTCGGGCGACGGTCGCGACACCAGCGGATTCCACTACCAGTCGGCTCCCGTCTACCTGCTCACGGCTGCGGTCGCTCTGCTGCTTGCGGGGGATTTCTTCCTCGGGTTCGTGAACGATCCGGCATGGCTGAAATATCGCACCATCGCCGGCTTTCGCCTCGCGCTCCTGTCGGCGGTCCTCGGCGGAGCCCGCATCCTCTACCAGACGCTGGAAGGCCTGTTCGAAGGGCGGGTCGGGGCCGATCTCGCGCTGACGATCGCTGCGCTGTCGGCGATTCTCCTGGGCGAGCACACGACAGCCGCGCTGGTGGTGCTCATCGCGCTCGTCGGCGAAAGCATCGAAGGATACACCGTTGATCGGGCCCGACAGGCCATCCGGCGGACCTTTCATCTCTCGCCGCCCATCGCACATGTCATACGCGATGGGCGGGATGTGGATACCCGGGTCGAAGACGTGGCCGTCGGCGATTTGCTCTCGGTGCGCCCCGGTGAGCGCGTGCCGGTCGATGGCCGGGTCGTTGCCGGGGACTCGGCACTCGACGAGAGCGCCCTGACCGGCGAGAGCCTTCCTGTCGACAAAGCCCCCGGCGACCGCGTCTACTCGGGAACGATCAACCAGTTCGGCGGCCTGACGATCGTTGCGGAGAAAGTCGGAACCGAAACGACGCTGGCGCGCGTGACGCGGCTGGTCGCCCAGGCCACCGCTCAGAAAACGCCGCTGCAACGGACGGCCGACCGGCTGGCGACGCTGTTTCTCCCGGTGGTTCTTGGCGTGGCGGCCCTGACGCTGGTCTTCTGGCGGATTCGGTCGGGAATCTGGTCAACCGGTTTTCCCGCAGCGCTCGGCGTGCTGGTCGTCGCCTGTCCTTGTGCGCTGGTCCTTGCGACGCCTACCGCAGTCCTTGCCGCACTGGCGCGACTCGCGCGGTCCGGCGTCGTGGTGAAAGGATCGATTGCACTTGAGCGACTGGCGTCCGTCGACACATTCGCATTCGACAAGACCGGGACCTTGACTCGCGGACGGCTGGAGCTGGCGACAATTGCGGTTGCCCCGCCGCTGTTGGAGTCATCGGTGCTGCTGCTGGCGGCGATTGCGGAGCGTCGCAGCGAACACCTGCTGGCGCGGCTGCTGGTGCGCGAGGCCGAGTCGCGCGGGCTGGTTGTCCCGGCCGCTCCCGAGTTTGAGGCTTTTCCCGGAGCCGGCGTCAGTGCCCGGTTGCGGGCCTCGATGCTGCCGGACGACCTGCTGGCGGTGCTGGAACACACGCACGAAGGTTCTGCGGGACAGGAGACGCCGAGTCCGGTCGTCCCTCGGCATGAACGGCTGGTGTCGGTGCGAGTGGGGAGCCGCCGTTGGGTTGAGTCGAGCGGATCAACGCTTCCTGCCAGTCTCTCACGGCGGCTCGAGGATTTGGATGCTGCGGGAGAGACGTCGCTGGTCGTGGCGTTGGACGGCCGGATCGTCGGAGTTCTCGGCGTTCGTGATGCCGTGCGAGGGGAGTCGCGGGAGGTCCTCGAGCAGCTGAGCGCTCAGGGCATTGAATCCTTCACGTTGCTCACGGGCGATCGCCGCGCGCCGGCGGAAGCGGCGGCCCGCGATCTGCCGTTGCTGGCAGAAGTCCATGCCGACATGCTCCCTGCCGACAAAGCCGACTGGATCGCGGGGCAGACGCGGGCCGGGCGTCGGGTGGCCATGGTGGGGGATGGAGTCAACGATGCACCGGCCCTTGCGACGGCGGTCGTCGGGCTGTCGATCGGCGGCACCGGGAGCGATCTGGCCGCGGAAGCAGGCGATCTGGTGCTCATGGGAGACCCGTTGCGCCCTTTGCCGGAACTGCACCGCCTGTCGCGGGCGCTCGTCCGGAACATCCGGCAGAGCATCGTCCTGTTCGCCTTCGGCATGAATGCGCTGGGGATGGCCCTGTGTGCGGCGAACGTGCTGAGCCCGGTCGGCGGTGCGATCTTTCATGAGTTTTCGTCGCTGGCGGTGATGTTGAATGCGCTGCGGATCCTGTGGTTCGAGCGCTGGGAACAGACGAGCTTCGGCCGGCGGGCCAATCGACTCGGTGCGGCCCTCGACCGGGCGACGTCTGCGGCATCGCCGACGCGACTGATTTTCGGGCTGCTCGATCACTGGCGGACGCTGACGCGACTTGCGGCGATTGCCCTGTTCGTCGGTTGGCTGGCTTCGGGACTGGTCTGCATCCGAGACGATGAGCAGGCGCTGGTGACGCGCTTTGGACGACTGCATGAGACACTGAATCCCGGGCTCCACTGGCGATGGCCGGCCCCGCTCGAGCGCATTTCACGTGAGCGGACGAAGCTGTTGCGGACAATTCCGATCGGATTCCGCGCCGGAACGCCGGGATCCGCGGCAGGAGGAGGAAAACCGGCCGTCACGGCCGCCAAGGGGACATCGTTACGGACGATTGAATGGACCAGCCGACACGCGGATGACGCGTTCCAGCCGCAGCCGGCCGAAGCGTTGTTGCTGACGGGCGAGGAGGTTCCCGTCGAGATGACCGCGGAGGTCCACTATCGGATTTCCGATCTGCCGACTTTCGTGTTCGGAGGGACGCGACCGGAAGCCATCGTGCGTGCGGCGGCCGAATCGGTGCTCCGCGAAATGGCGGCCGGTTCGTCGCTGGATGGACTGTTGACGGACGACCGAGCGGCGATTGAAGCGGCATGCCGGAAACAGTTGACGTCGCGGCTGATGCGGTATCGGATCGGAATTGAGATCGTTGAACTGCGACTGCTCGACGTCCATCCGCCGGTCGAAGTGGTTCCCGCGTATCGTGATGTGGCGGACGCCCTTGAAGAGCGGGAGCAGCGCATCAATGAAGCGGAAGGGTACGAGTCGTCGCGACTGTTGAGCGTTGCCGGCGAACGAATGCTGAAAAGCATCCGGAACAGGGACGGAGCGGCCGGTCGCACGGCGGATGACTGGCAATTGTCGGAAGCGCGCTGGCGCGACCTCGTCGGGACCGATCCCACGGCCGGCGGCCTGTCGGGCGAGGCGGCGGCGCTGCTCAACGAGGCCCGCCAGAAACAGGCAGTCCGACTCCATCGAGCGACGTCGGAAGCCGACCGCTTCCGCCAGATCCTATCGACCTTCCAATCGCATCCCGCACTCACTGCCATTCACCTTCACTGGCGAATGGTTGAAACCGCGCTGGCCGGGAAGCCGCTGACAATTCTGGATCCGCGCGTTCCAGGACGCCAGCACCTCATTCTCTCGGGTCCGGCGAGCCTGCCGGTCGTCGCTCCCCTGGCCCCCGCCCTCGCTCCTTCGTCAGAGAATCCGGCGGTGGGCCTTCCCACCGAGACGGTGCCCACTCCCCTCATCCCCCCGCGCCGCAACGCCGAGGAACATTGACGATGTCCGCCGGTCCGACCCTGGCCCCAGACTCCTCAGCCCCTTTCCCCTGGCGCTCTCTGCTCAAGGGAACGGCCTTGATCGCAGCCGTCGCGCTCGTCGGAACGTGCCTGACGATCGTCGACGAAACGGAGGCCGTGGTCGTCGAGCGGTTTGGCCGGATCGTCGCGGTGTATGACCAGCCGGAGCAGCGGGGCCTGCACTTCAAGCTTCCGTGGCCGGTCGACGTCGCGCGGCGGTTCGATCGACGCGTCCAGTTGTTCGAGCCCCCTGGCCGTGAGGTCTTCACGCGGGACAAAAAGAACATCACCGTGGACGCGTACCTCTGCTGGCGGATTGCCGGAAACGCAGAGAGACCGGCCGGAGGCGACCCGGAGGACTTGTTGCTGGAGCGTCCGGTGATCCGCTTTTACCGCGGAGTGGGCAGCACGGACGTCGCCGAGGCGCGGCTCGACACGCGAATCCGCTCGGCGTTGAGCACAGCCCTGGGGCGCGTCGACCTGGCCGAATTGCTGCAGGTTGCGGGCGAAGACGAGGAGGGGCAGCCGAAAGACGGCAATCGTCCCGCAAGCCCGCTGGCACGAATCGCCGAGCTGGTGCATGCGGACATTCTCGCGGGTCGCGAGGGGGACGCGTCGCTTCCGGAGAAGCTCGGCATCGAGATCGTTGACGTTCGCATTCGGCGGCTGGGCTTTCCTTCCGGAAACCAGAGCGCCGTGTTCGAGCGGATGCGAAGCGAACGACGGAAGATTGCGGAGACCTACCGCAGTGCCGGCATGGCCGAGAACCGCATGATCATGAGCCGTGCCGACCGTCATTCCAACGAGGTGCTAGCCCGCGCTCGCGCGGACGCCGAGCGGATTCGCGGCGAGGCCGAGGCGGAGTCAATCCGCATCCTCAACGAGGCCCACGCCAAGGATCCGGAGCTCTACCAGACGCTGCGAACGCTCGATGCCTACAAGGCGATGCTGACCGAGAAGACGACGCTTGTCCTGTCGGCATCGAGCGAGCTCTTGAAGCTCCTCACCGGCGGCATCCCCGATTCGATCGGCGACCGCCCCCCGGCACCGAAATCGACGCGGGCCGAAGAGCGTCCGTCCGGGGATGGCCGGTAGATGTCGTCGGCCCCCACGCGGAAACATTTTCGCGCTCTTCGGATACAGAACCGACGGTCGGGATGGCGGCCATGCGACGAAATCAGCGACCGGCCTTCACGCCGCTGAGCGGATGCGAGGTCACGGCGTCCCAGGCGATGTCCTGCAGCAGACGGTTCAGCTTCTTGTTGATTGCGGCATCGCCGTCGATCGGCTTCGCGAGGACCTGCGGGACGGGAAGGCCGACCGGGCTGCGGCCGTAGATTGACGCGAAGTGGCAGTACGCCACGAGCGCCTGCAGCGGGGCCGTTGCATGACCGATCGGATCGGTGAAGAGGTCGGACTGCTTCTTGAGGCCTGGCGCTTCGCCCGCCACGATCTTCTCCCGCAGCGCCAACACGGCCTGACCCACCGGCACGACATAAACTGCGGTCTTCCCGGACTTCATGTTCAACTCGCGGACGTGGCCGTCCATGCTTTCGAAGTACGGGGCGTGCCGCTTGCGAAGCTCTTCGATGGAGAGAGCGTCGTGGTCGACGGTCTTCGGACGTTCCTTGAAAGTGACGTCGTAGATGTCGAAAGGGAGCCAGAATTCCTGCACCGTCACGCGGACCTCAGGATTGTGCTCGCGGGCCAATTTGACGAAGTTCTCAATCCCCGGGTCCGGCAGGTGAATCGGCGCCAGGGTCAGAACGTCGACCGCTCCCATGCGGAGCAGCGTTTTTGCCTTGTTCTTGTCGTCCGCCACGTCCCAGTGCTGAATCGTCCGCGAGCCGCCGATGGCCGAGAGTCCTGCGAACGTGTGATCCTTGATCCCCGCCTTCGTCGCCAGGTCGGTCAGGATCGGAGGCATGAAGTAATGGAAGCTGTGCCCGGCCGAGAAAACCCGCTGCCCCTTCACATCCGCGAAGGACGGCGGCTCGTCAGCCCGCACAGACACAGGGACGACCGCCGCCAGCAGCAGGGATGCTGAAGCCCACAGGATCGCGCGGCGGAAGCAGGACGTTCGCATGAGGATGCTCCTGAAAAATTGCCCATCGAGAATCCATCAAATTCGGGAATGCCTGGAAATCACAGTCGCACGGCGGCCGGCTGTCAAACGAAACCGGATCGCGGAAACGGCGATTTGCCAACCGACGAATCGTGACGTAGGGTTGCCCATGCGAGTCGTCCCGCCTTTGTTTGGCGTGCGGCGGCCGCCAGGGGAGACGAACGATGGTCGAATGGGTAACGTCGACGTTCCAGGAATACATGGCGTTCTACGCCCGCTATGCCCAGCAGCAATGGTCGCACATGACGCCGGCGCGGTATGGCGTGATCCTCGTCAGCATCGGGATCTTCGGCTGGCTGCTGATGAAGAGCAGCGTCAAGAAGTGCTGAAACGCGGCATTTCCGGCGTGCGCGGCGTCGCCAAGTCGGCGGACACTGCAAGCCCGGGAATCCACGCTCTACTGGCCATCGCTCCGAGGAAAAGGGCTGAAACTCTCGCCGCGGACCGGGGTATTGATGCCTTTTGAAAATCCGTCCCGTCGGGAGTGGCACGAAAGTTGGGTTACCGCCAATGACATCCTTTGCCACCCAGGCGTAAGCGACGCGCCAGCGAGAATGATCAGTTTCTGGATTGTCCGCATCGCCTCACCTCCGGCCCCCGATTCTACCCCCACCGCACAAGAAGAACCCCCGCCAGTCTCCCGGTGGATTCTGGTAGACTCACGCAGGAGGTTCACCCCATGCCCACCCGCAAGCCCAACTCGGTCCCCTGGATTGGCGTCGGCTTGCTGGCGGTGCTGATCGGCGGGTATGCGGGGGCGTACTACGCGATGGTGACGCCAAGACCTTCGAAACGCATCGGCGGTGGCAACCTTCCGTTCTATCACCTTCCGGGATATACGGGATCGCCCAAGAGGTACGTAGCCGACTGGGAACTGAGTTATAGGCTCGCGCCGATCTTCGATCCCATCCACGCGCTGGACCGCTACATTCGGCCGCAAGTCTGGGAACCGTGACGCCAGCATCCCCCGTGCCGGTTTCAGGGGGTGCGATTTTCAAAAGGCATCACTAACCGGACCGGGCTCCCGTGCTTCACTCTCGCAGGCCCGGGAAAGTCCGCATCGATTCCTGGCCCCGAGCTCGCGACTGTCCGCGACCTCACTTCGCGACCGGACTCGCAGGCCGGCCGAGACGCCTCTCCACATAGTCCCTGCCCCGTTGGCTCAACAAGCGGGACGCGCGAGGGTTGGAGAGGAGGCCTTCTGATTCGTCGCGGGGTCGCCTCTCCGCGTCGGATTGTGCAGAATGGGCGTCGACGCGCGGCAGGAAACGTCCGCCTCACCACGACGCTTCCTCCGCCGCGCGACAAGCCAACTCAGGGAACGTGACATGCATCGCTCGGGCATTCTGTTCGTCGGCCTCCTGATGTTCGCCGGTTTGGCTATGGCGGCGGACGAGACGAAGCAGACTCCGCGTTTCGAGCTTAAGGATGGCGACCGCGTCGTCCTGCTCGGCGGCACGCTCATCGAACGCGAGCAGAAGTACGGCCAATGGGAGGCGATGCTCACCGCCCGCTATCCCGACCGGAACATCACGTTCCGTAACCTCGGCTGGGACGGCGACACCGTCTGGGCCGAGTCGCGCGGAATCTTCGATACGCCCGAGGTCGGCTACGCCCGGATGATCGAGCAGGTGAAGGGACTCAAGCCGACTGTCATCTTCCTGGGCTACGGAAACAACGAAGCCTTCGCTGGGAAGGAGGGCCTCGAACCTTTCGTTAAGCAATACGAGAAGCTGATCGACGACCTCTCGAAAGTTGCGGCCGCTGACGTGCGTTTCGTGTTCCTGCTTCCCATGTCGACTGAGCGATTCGGACTCGATACTCCGCTGAAGTACAAGTCTGACGATGTGATCGAATCCTACCAGGGAGCAATTCGGGCACTGGCAGACGCCCGGAAGAGTGTTGTACTCGACCTTCCCGGTCCATTGGCTGACATGCCGCGAGGACGCCTGACAAACGATGGGCTCCATCTCAACGCGTACGGCTACGAAGTCACCGGCATGACGCTCCAGTTGCAACTGGCAGAGCGTCACGCTTTCGGTCCACGAGGACGATCGGTCATTGTCGCGTCGGACGGGCAGTTGGTGCGCAATGAAGGGGTCGACCTCTCGAACCTCGAACGGAGCGAATCCGGTTGGACGTTTGCGGCCACGTCACAATGGCTGAATCGAACGGGGTTTCACATTGCATTCAAGGGGTTGTCGGGCGGGGACCGTGTCCTTCGGATTGATGGAGTGGTTGTCGAGTCGGCCCCGACTGAGGACGGCATCTGGAGCAATTCCGGCGCGAAGGGTCGGGCAGCACACCCGGACGTGGTTCAATACGAAGCCCTCCGCGAGGCGATCATCGCCAAGAACGAGCTCTACTTTCACTCGTGGCGGCCGCAGAACGTGACGTACCTCTTCGGCTTCCGGAAGCACGAACAGGGGCAGAACGCCAAGGAGACGGCCGAGTTCGCGAAACTCGTCGCCGAGAAGGAAGCCGAGATTGCGCGGCTCAAAAAGCCGGTCCCGCACAAGTACGAACTGACGCGCGAGAAGGCCGCAAAGTAACCATCGCGTCTCGATCCCGCGGGCGCTACCGTACGGTGCCCGGCGGCATCAGTTCGTCGAAGGCATGCTGCAGCGGCGCACCCTGCCGCGGGTTCACCATCCGGATGTAGGCGATCATCCCGCGGAGCCATCCCTCGAAATGTGGGATCCCGTCAAGATTCTGCGCCGCCAGCCCTTCATGCCGGGCGCGATGCAGGATCGCGCGGATCCTCCGCACGGTTTCCCGCGGCACCCCCGCCCGCTCATTCACCACAATCCCAGTCACGCACTGCCGGACATTCGGCCGCTGCACGCGGGTCTTCTCCGCATGCAGAGCAAAGCCTTCATCGCCGGCGATATGCCGGACGCGGGCCATCACGTACGCCAGCCGCTGTGCCGCATCGCCGCTTGTCGAGAGGGTCATGTCATCCGCGTACCGCGTGTAGATCCATCCGAGTCGCTGAGCGATCCCTTGCAGCCGCGCGTCCATCCGCCGCACCACCAGGTTGCTCAGCGCGGGACTGGTGCAGGCCCCTTGCGGCAATCCGCGCTCGCCCGTGGCGACGTACAGTTTCTCCCCTGCGTATTCCACTGGCCGGCGGGGACATTCCGTGCAGAGAAGCGCGAGAATCGTCGCCGCGGCGGGTGAATATCCCAGTTGCTGGAAGACTCCCTTCACCCGCGGAAACGTGATGGTCGGAAAGAAGTCCTTCAGATCGACGTTCAGGACGACTTCGGCTCCGACGTGCGGGCGGGCCCCGCTCAGCGTGCTGCGGCCCCTCACAAACCCATGAGCCGCCGCATGCACGGGGATGCGGTCGAGGATGTTCCGCAGAATCCACTCCTGGCACTGGGCGAGGCTGCGGTGCGGAGACGAGAGCGTGCGGACCCCGCCGCTCCGCTTCGGGACGGTAAAACTGACATAGTGCGTCCGCTTCGTCGCGACCGAATGAAACGCCAGCCACCGCAGCCGCGGAATGCTGATCGACAGGGCGGCTGCGACATCCGCCGGCGTCGCGAGGATCGGAAGTCCGGCCTGCTGAAGGGCCGCAACGTTCGGCGTCCGCTCGGCGAGCCCCTTGGAAACCCCGCGTCCAAGGAACACGATGTCGGTGGCGCGGCGATGCGTCACCTGCTCGGCATGCAGCCGGCGTCGCTCGGCCGCGGCGGCCTTCTTTTCCGCCTTCAGAGCGGCCCGCTCCTCGGCGCTGCGGGTGACGGCCCGGTCGGCCTCGGCGACGGCCAGCGCCAGGTCCGGCCGCACCGCATCCATCGCGTCACCGATGCGGTGGATGTCGACGAGGTCTTCCGGCGTCAACAGCCCCTGCCCCACCATTGCCCGGTCGATCAGCTGCGTCCGCGGATCCGACGCCGGAGGAATCAGGTCGCGGCGGCCGAACCACGGATTGCCCCAGAGCGAGCCGAGCTGGTCCGCCTGCTCGCGGACTTCGTCATGCTCCAGCGGAGCGAACTGCTCCGCATTCAGTGCGGCGAGATTCTCGCGGCGGCGCGTGGGGGCCGGGGCCGAACGTTCATCCCCGCTGGATTCGGGTTGGACGCCAATCGGCACTCCGGTGGAAGCTCCGGCATTGCGATTGGGCGGGGGAGCGAGTGGAGAACGAGGCGCAGGGGGGCGCGGCGATCCAAAAAGCCACTCCGCCAGCCTCTGAAGCAACCCCATTTCCGCCGACATCCTTGATGAGGTTCCGCGCGAATCGCTCTCGCGAAGAAGGCTACCCCATCGAGCGGCCGCTTACCACTCGCCGTGCTTCGGATGGGCGACGTACTTCTTGAGGATCTTGCAGGCGACCGTCCCGAACCCGTAGTAGCCGACCGAGATCTGGCCGACGTGCGTCAGGATGTCGTAAGCCTTCCACCGCTCCCAGCCGAAATCGCTTTCCATCCACAGGATGAGCTGGGCGTACGCCTGGGCGATCGAATACTCCATCGGGCTTCCCGAGACCACGACCATGATCTCGTCGGGGCTTTCGATCCGCGGCCAGGGAATCCGCTTCCCTTTGACGAGGTTGACGGTGATCGTCGTTTCGGACGGCATCTCGAGCCCGCTGGCCGACAGCTCGCCGTGCCCCATCGCCGCATGGGCATCGCCCAGGTAGAGGTAAGCCCCTTCAACGAAGACCGGTAGATAAACGATGTTGCCGGGCCGCGTCTCGACGATGTCCATGTTGCCCCCGTGCGGGCCGGCGGGCATGGTCGACGGGACGCCCCACGCGGGGGAAGTGCCGATGCAGCCGAGCATGGGCGTGTAGGGAATCTTGATGGCGTCGCTCCAGTGGATGACGCCGTCCGAGATCTTGCAGACGTGGCTCCCGTGATGGCAGTCGGTCCCCAGCCACTCCGACATCATCTTCGGGTCGCTGGTCCGCGTGGCGCACTGCCCGATGAGCGGGTCGATCCGCTCGATCTTCACCGCCAGCGTGTCGCCCGGCTCGGCTCCTTCGACGTACACTGGCCCCGTCTGCGGGTTGCCGTACGGCTTCTTGGTCCTGTCGCGCCGGCCGTCGTTGGTGCGGATCTGCCCCGAAAACGCGTCTTCGGTCTCCAGCACCAGCGATTCGCCCGAAGCGATGCGGACGCGGGGCTCGTTATGACGGCTGAACTCGTAGTAGAGCGGCCCGAGGGGAACGCGTTTCACGGAGAAATCCTCGTCAGATCATTCGCCAGGAAGAAACAAGCGGTGCCGAGAGCGACAGAGTATCCGGACGCGATCGTGCGGGCCACTCATGCAAAACCGGAGGATCTCCCGAGCGTTTGCGGACTTCGATACCGTCACAGCGAGGCCAGGAACAACACGATGCGTTTCTCAATCGTCCAGAGGCAAGTCAAGATCCTCCTCTGTCACGGCGGCGCCGTCACTTCGAAGGAACAGCCGCTTCATGATCTCCGGGTCGATCTTCGGCGAGATGGTCCGGGTATGACCATCGCAGAAGGCGAAGTGAACGCCACGATGGACGCTGCTGAAGCCGGCCGGATCGCCAATGGTCGGATGAGCTAGCGCGTCGACATCCTCCGGCTTCGTCCACGGCAGCGGCGAGGTGACTTCGCCGAACCAGACCGTATTTCCAGGCCCGTCGGAAATGTCCTTGAGCTTGAGTAGATCCTTTCCGTCAAAAACTGTGCCGGCCCCCGTCACTGCCGCTTTGTGGCTGAAGCCGCTTTGGTAATTCGGATGCGACGGGCAACCCCAGGAGGGGGGTCTCGATTCCAACAACGGGCGATTGACCGGCGCGTCCCATGGTTGCGAGAGATCCGCGGCCGTCAAGACGCGTTGGCTGTCCAGATAGGGAGACAGCATCAGCCGCCAGCTGTGCAACCGGGTGCCCGAGGCGTCGACCGTCCAGGCGGCGGGAAGCTCAAAGTGGTGGTCGTGATAGTCATGCAACGCCGAATTGACGGCGGCGAATGTTCCCTTGCACATCGACTTCCGCGCCTTTTCTCCTTCTCGCCGCACGCTGACGACGAAGAGTGCGACCCCTCCGAGGATCGTCGCGAGGCACAATCCCCAGAGCAGGAGCGTCAGTCGGGATCTGCGCGGCGTATCGGGAGCCCGGTCACGCGTCGATTCGTCCATCGAAACTCCCGGCCCTTGGGTTCCGAATCAGTGTCGCAGCAGAAATTCATTGGAGTTGATTAGCGCATGCTGAAGGTCGGCGAGCCCCGCAGCACGGTTTTCCGACTCGGCAATATACTTCGACACGAGTTTGTGCTCGGCCGCGGTCGGTCGGCGCGAAAGCGTCGAGAGATAGATCAGATCGACGATCTCGCTCTCGGTGCGGCCGGCCTTGATCCAGCCGCCGATGCGTCCTTCACCCCGCGTCAGCGGACCGATGATCTCGGGGTTGTTGAGAAGGTGGATCACCTGGCTGATCGATGGGTCGCTGTCGCGGGCGCACTCGCACGTGCTGTCGCGGACCGGTTTGGCGAAGGCCTGCAGGAACGGATGGTCGATTGTCCCTTCCGCCACCTCGATGGCTCGCGTTCCTTCCGGGTAGCCCTCGAAGCGCGGCTTCACGCCGGTCGCCTGGGCGATGGCATCGAGGATCTGCTCGCCCGTCAGCATGCGGACGGCCGAGCGGCTGAAATACTTCTCCGGATCGGCAGCCTTCGCCGACTGTGCGACGCCTTCCGAGTCGAGTTGATACGTCCGCGAGTTCAGAATCGTCCGCAGCACGGGGCGGATGCGATAGCCGTGCTTGACGAAGTCGGCCGCCAGGGCATCGAGCAACTCGGGGTTCGACGGCGGGTTGGTTTCGCGGAAGTCGTCGACCGGCTCGACGATGCCGCGGCCGAACAAGTGGAACCAGAAGCGATTGACGATCGACCGGGCGAAGTACGGGTTGCTCTCCGCCGTGAGCCACGCCGCAAGGAACTTGCGGCGGTCCTCGGTCGGCGGCATTTCGTCGGTGTGGCCGAAGGCGGCGGGTGGGATGATCTCGTTGGTGTTGGGCTTCCTCAAGTCTCCCTGGCGATCGAGATACACGATTTCGTCATCAAGCCCGAACTGACTTCCCTTGAACTTCACGCGTTGAAAGTAGGCTGCGAAACCGTAGTAGTCGTTCTGCGTGATCGACTCGAACGGATGGTTGTGGCACTTCGCACACCCTATTCGAACGCCGAGGAACAGCTGCGACATCGCTTCGGCGGCGTCATCCGGAGTGCGGGCGACGCGGAAGAAATTGGCGGGCGGGTTATGGAGGGTGTTGCCGAGCCCCGTGATCGTCTCGCGGGCGAACTCGTCGAAGGGTCGGTCGTTCTGGAAGAAATCGACCAGATACCGGTGGAAGCTGAAGACGCCGCGCTTGCTGATTGTCACGTCGCTCCCACGAAGCAGGTCGGCCCACTTGAGTGCCCAGAACGGAGCGAACTCGTCGCGCTGGAGCAGAGAGTCGATGAGCTTCGCCCGCTTGTCGGGATCGTTCGAGTCGAGGAACGCCTTCGCTTCGTCGGCCGTCGGAAGCGTCCCGATGACGTCCTGGTAGACGCGGCGCAGAAACACGGCGTCGCCGGCGACAGCCGCCGGCTGGATCTGCAGCGTCCGCTGCCGGCTGAAGACGTTCTCGTCAACGATGTTCGCCGGGGCGGGACCGCGGAAGGCGTAGGCCGGATCGCGGCGGACGTGCGTCATGCGGGCCCCGGCCACCTTGTCGAGGTAGCGGACGAGGAACGTCGCTTCGGCGGTGCCGTGAAATTCAGCGACCCCTTCGCGGGAAATCGTCGCGGCCTTCTCATCGTTCGAGGCGAAGCAGGCGAGGTGCGTGACATCACGGATCGTGCCGTCGGCGAAGTGGGCGCGGGCGATCAACTGCTGCTTCGGGTGCGACTCGGGCAGCCGGCCCCGTGACGGGATCGCTTCAAGCTTCACCAGCGTGTTGGCCTTGATGGAAGCGGGCGGGCTGGGCCGGCACCCCTGATGGATCCACGTCCGCAGGATCTGGTATTCCGAATCGGTGATGCGGAAGCGGATGCCCCCCTGGTGCGGGGTCTCGCCGAGAGCCTTGCGCAGGAGGAGGCTCCGGTCGGCGTCATGCGGATCGGTGCGGCGACCGAACGACTCGCGGGCCAGGGTGTCGTAGTCGAGGACTGGATCAAACCCGCGCAAACTCAGCCGGAAGCTCCCCTTGCCTTGCGGAGAACCGTGGCAGGCCCCCTGGTTGCAGCCGGCGCGAGTCAAAGCGGGAATGACGTCGACGCGGAAATCGATCCCCTCTCCATCGCCGATTCCCTCGACGTTGACCGCGACCTTCCGCTCAAGGCCACCCAACCGCACGACGACATCTGCTTTTCCATGGCCGCGGGGGATGACGAGCCCTTGCGGGCTGACGAGGACAATCGTCGGCGAGAGGGATTCGTAGGTCGCCTCGCGGGTGAAGTCGGCGGTCTCGGGCGCCGCGGCGTTGGCCGCCGTGCCCATCAATTCGCCCGACACCAGCAACTGCTGCTGATCGCGCAGGCCGTGCAGCGTGATCTCGGCCGGGTCGACCCGCACCTCGCGAAGCGCAGGGACTTCGGCGCGTGCTGCCACGTTAGCAAAAACCACGAGAGCAAAGGCGACCAGTCGAACGGAACGCATAGGAACTCCGAAGCGATTCGGATTATCGCGCGGCGGGAAACGGCGGGCGGGAGAAAGGCAGGGGGCTACTTCTTCTCGTCCTTCTTCGGATCGGGCGGTTTTTTGACGTTGATTGTCAGGACCGGGTTGCGGACGAGTTCCTGGAACTTGCCGACATATCCCGTCGATTCGTAGCGAATCTGGTAACGGCCGGGATTCGTGCCGGGCTTCACGATGACTTCGAGCGGTGCATCGAGCTTGCCGGCCGCCAGCTTGATCGATTCGGGCTGCTGGAGTTGCCCCGGCGGGTTCTGGACCGTCAACGCAATCTCTCCGTCGAATGTCGGAACACGACCTGCAACGACCTTGAGCGTGCCTTTTTCACCCGGATGAAGCTCCAGTTCGGCAGGCTCAAACCGGGGCTCGAATGCCGGATGAATGTCGAGACGGAAGGTGCGGGTGAGCGTGACCTCGTGCCCGTCCTGGAGGGCCGTGGCCGAGACATCGACGCGGTGCTTCTGATACTGGGTGAGGATTCGATTGAAGAATGTGCCGTTGACGTTGGGGGTTTCGACGGTCGCGGCCGGAGAACGGAAGTAGACCTGGACCCGTTCTTCGCGTTCGTTCCCGAGCTGGCCCCCCTTGGCGCTGAAAGTGATCGGGCTGGTGAAGCCAGGCTGGCGGCGGGTGACGATTGGGAGATCGGCAGTCTGGTACTTCGGCAGCTTGACCAACTCCGCGGCCAGTTCGACATCGAACGGCGACGGGGGCGTGACCTGGAGCGCGATGCGGTCGGTGAGGGAGGGAGGAAGTTCGCGCTGGTCGGCCCGCAGCGCGGTGAGGATCCGGTCCTTGTTCGCGGTCTGACGGTCGATCAGCGGATGGACTGTGACGACCGTCTCGAGGGGGACCTCCACCGGCATCGTCTCATTCGGCTTGTCGGGCTTTGGCCGATTCACCATCCCTTTCGCCCGCGCGACGATCTGCAGCGTCGCCAGCCCTTCGGTGGCCGATTCCGCCGCACTCAGCCGGCAGACGACTTCATTGTCATCCGCGGGAATCGTCAATGGGGAGAGCGTGACGCCTGGAGGAGCGCCGAGCATTTCCAGTTCGACCGGTCCGTTGAAACCGGTGCGGGTCAACTTGAGAGGGAGCGGCTGGTAGTTTCCGCGCGGCACGGTCAGGTCGCTGATGTCCGAGCGGATTTTCAGTTCCGGCGTGTTCTCGCTGACTTCCACGCGGTAAGTGTGGGCCGGACTGCCGCCGCCGGTGAAGTCGCGGACGAGGAGGCGATGGATGCCGTCGGTCCGGATGTTGAAGGCGAAGTTCGCTTCTTCGGCGAAGTTCGTGTTCCGCTCGTTGTCGCGGGTGGATGTCTCGTCATTCCGCTGAACTTCGCGTCCCGCCGGCTCCTTGACTGGATCGTTCGTCGGCTCGTAGAGGACCAGCTCGAGGTCGGCGGCTGAGCCAATGCGGCTTGTCTCGCCTCGCACTCGGAGCGTCTGCCCCTTCTTCATTTCGAAGGCGAACCAGTCTTCCTCTCCCGGTCTGCCGAGAACTCCTGAGAACGCACCGGGGAACTCGACTCGCGTCGCCTGGGTGGGCGCGTTATTGGGAGATTGCTCGACGCGGTTTGGCAGGCTGCTCACCGCCAGCGGCACCCAGGTTGCGGGACGTCCGGCTCCCAATCTCAATTCCTGAAAGAACCAGGTCGTACGGGTTCCCTGCGGTG
>JADZEF010000027.1 GCA_020850695.1 Planctomycetaceae bacterium
AGTCTCGTCGAGGTTCTCATTCCGGGTGTCACCATTGAGGTGGCCGCCCCGTCGTCCGGCCGCCTCGCGGCCATCGTCTCGCCGGTTGAAGCTCGTGTCCGCCCGCACGATGTCCTCGGATGGATCGAGCCATGATCTGGGATGACGTCCGCGGCCGCGCTGACCAGGTCGAGATGTTCCGCCGCACCATCCGTCGCGGGCGGCTCGCCTCGGCGTACCTGTTCCTTGGACCCGAAGGGACGGGAAAGAACCTCTTCGCGCAGCGGCTCGCGCAGTGCCTCTTCTGCACCACCATCGCCGACGAACAACTCGACGCGTGCGGAACCTGCTCGGGATGCCGGCAGATACAGGCCGGATCGCATCCCGATTTCCTTCGCATCGCCTGCCCGGAAGGGAAACGCGAGATTCCGATCGAGCTTTTCGTCGGCAGCCGCGAGGCCCGCGGCCGCGAGGGGCTTTGCCACGATCTGTCGATCCGGCCGATGGCGTCGCATCGCCGCATCGCGGTGATCGACGGGGCCGACCTCATGAACGAGGAGAGCGCAAACGCTCTCCTCAAGACGCTCGAAGAGCCGCCGTCGTACGCGCTGATGATCCTGATTGCGGCGAATCCCGACAGCCTCCTGTCGACGATCCGCTCACGCTGCCAGGCGGTGCGGTTTCCGGCGCTCGACCTTGCGGATGTCGCCGATTTGCTCATTGCCCAGGGAATGGTGAGCGATCCGTCCGAAGCGGCCGCCGTTGCCAGCCTGAGCGACGGAAGCCTCGCGACGGCCGCCCAGCTGCTCGACCCGCAATTGCGGCAACTGCGCGATCGACTCTACGCGGGGCTCGCCGCCGAGCGGTTCGCGAGCGTCCCGCTGGCGAAGCAGGTGCTGGCGGGAATCGAAGAGATCGGCGGCGACGCCTCCACGCAACGGCGGCATGCGCAATGGACGTTGCGGTTCGGGATGGAATTCTATCGGCAGGTGTTGCGGCGGCTCTCGGAGCCCGGCCAGCCGGCCGACGCCTCGATGATTCCGCAGGCGCAACAACTGGCGTCCCGGCTCGATGCCGGCTCGGCCGCCGACGCTGAGCTGATCATGGAATTGTTCGACCGCATGGCCGCGGCGGGCGACCTCATCGAACGGATGACCCCGGTCCCGCTCTGCCTGGAAGGACTTTTTGACGACCTCGGCCGGATCCAGCGGCAGCGGAGGCCGGTGCGCGGGTGATGCCGAAGTCGAAGAAGAGCCACGGCAACGACGGAAGAACGGAGAGACGCATATACGATCGGCCGTTGCCACGATGAGGCTGCTCTCCGTCGACTCCGTCCGATCCGTCGTTTCCGTGGCCCCTGAAGTCAGAAGTCGTGAGTGAGCACCCGATGCTGCGGCAGGCTTGTGATCGATTGAGCCTCGCGGTCTATTGTGTTACGTTCGAGCCGATCGAACGGAACCAGCGAACCGGGAACGACGCTCATGGCCGGCAAGACGATCTTCAAACGGATCATCGATCGCGAGATCCCCGCGACGATTATCTACGAGGACGACCTGTGTCTCGCCTTCAAGGACGTCAACCCGCAGGCTCCCACCCACGTCCTGGTCATTCCGAAGAAAGAGATCCCCAGTCTTGCCGACTCGACCGAGGCCGATGAGGCGGTGCTGGGGCGGTTGCTGTCGGTGGCTCGAAAGGTTGCGGTCGATCTCGGGCTGACGAACGGCTACCGGACGGTCATCAATTGCGGACGGGATGGGGGACAGTCGGTCGATCATCTGCACGTTCACCTGCTTGGCGGTCGGGCGCTGGCCTGGCCGCCGGGTTGACAAAAGTCCGCGACGTACTCGTAGTCCGGCCTTCCAAGGCCGGACGTAAAACAGTCACCCGGCCTTGGAAGGCCGGGCTACAAATCTCCCCAATCGCCTTCTCTCACGCGGGGTTGCCCGATGCGCACGCGAAAGCTCGCCCTGTCTGGTCTCGTTCTGCTGGGAATGACGGCCGTCCTGGTCGGCAAGCCGGGGGACACGCCCAACTCGGCCACGGGGATGGTGGAAGCGGCGAAGAAGTATCTAGGCTCGCTCAGCGAAGAGCAGAAGAAGCAGACGTCGTTCAGCTACGACGACCCCGAGCGGACCAACTGGCACTTCATCCCGCGTCCCCGCAAGGGCCTCCCGCTGAAGGCGCTCGAAGGGCAGGCCCTGAAGGACGCCCACGCTCTTATCCAGTCGGGACTGTCGCCGGTCGGATACGACCAGACGGTCAACATCATGAGCCTCGAAGAGATCCTTTTCCTGCTGGAAGGAGGCGAGCGTGAGGCCCGCCGCGAACGTCGCGACCCGCAAAAGTATTACCTGAGCGTCTTCGGCACTCCCGATACGAAGGGAACGTGGGGCTGGCGGCTCGAGGGGCACCACATCTCGCTGAACTTCACGATCAAGGATGGCAAGGTGGTGGCCAGCACGCCCGAGTTCTTTGGGGCGAATCCCGGGCTTGTCGACGCCGGCCCGAAGCGAGCGGTGCGGGTGCTGGGCCCCGAGGAAGATATGGCCCGGCAGATCCTGAAGCTGTGCAACGATGAGCAGCAGAAGCTCTGCTGGCAATCGAAGGAGGCCCCGGACGACCTGCGCGGCGGCGGCGTGGTGCAGCCCGAGACGACCGCGGCGGTCGGACTCCCCGTCTCGAAGATGAGCGAAGATCAGAAAAAGCTGATGCGCGACCTGTTGAGCGAATACCTGCAGAACATGCCTCCGGACGTCGAAAAGGAACGTCGCGAGAAGATCAACGCGGCGGGGATCGACCAGATCACCTTCGCTTGGTGGGGCTCGCCTGATAAGAACGAGCGGCATTATTACCGCATCCAGGGTCCGACGTTCCTGGTCGAGTACAACAACACCCAGAACGACGCGAACCACGTCCATTCGTACTGGCGGAATCTGGCGGGTGACTTCAACCTGCCGGTGAAGTGACGGCTGGCAGTCATCCGTAGCACGGGCACTCCTGCCCGTGCGCGACCATGAGGCCGCATGACCGACTGACCGTGGGATAGCCTTCCAGGCTGTCAGTGAACCCGATTTGTCGGTCATTTCACCATTCCCGACAGGCTGGAAGCCTGTCCCACGGGCAGGAGTGCCCGTGCTACGATCGCTCCCTCAATATAGCTCCAGACGGAATCCGTCGGCGTGGTGGACCGGTTGTGGCGTGTGCTGCTCACGGCCGAAGTAGCGGCGATAGTGGGGGCGCATCCCCATCAACCCGCGCGGCAGGCTGATGGTCTGTGTTGAAGTTGTTGATGCGGCGGCAACCGGCCACCGGTCGAAGATCGACTTCCAGACCCCGGGCCGCCTTCCGCGGCGGATGTGAATCGGATCGATCCCGTACCAGTCCCTTGGAGGATCGACGATGAGCGCCCCGCTCCTTTCCGCCAGTTCCAGCAACCCGCTCCGCAGCGCCTCGACCGCCTCGAGCATGAACCCCCGGGTCAGGCGGCTGCCGGGAAAGATGACGGTGCGGGCGACCTTGAAGTGAAGGTCTGACAGCCGTTCCAGACGATCGCGCGGCGGGAGCGTGATGATCATGTCCGCCCGTGCCGCACGGAAGGCATCGCAGCACTTCGCGACCCACTCCAGAATCTGCGGGACCGGCACGCCAAACACGATGTCGTTCCCGACGTCGGTGATCAGGGCTTTGGGCGGCGGTGCCTGAGGTGCCATCGCCAGTCCCGCAAGATGCCGTTCGAGGGCCGGCCAGAGTTCCGACTGCGTGATGCCCGGGAGGGCGCGAAACGGTATCGCGCTCCATTGCCCGTACGACCTTCCATGCCCGCACGCCACGAACAGGCTCAGGTCGGAATACATCGACCGCAGCGTCGACACGACCGTCTGCAGGCTGATCCGCAGATTGCTGGCCCCCAGCAGCACGACCGTGTGCGTCGACGAAGCGGATTCGACGTTCGCCGCCTTTTCGCTAAGATCGGTCAGAGACGGGACGGAAGACATGATCCTGGCCGACGAAGCGTGGAACGGCGAATGATCACCACGACCGGAAGATCAGCAGAAGCGAGCGGCCGGCAACCGGCGCTCCACGGACCGGGGTGCCGAGCCATTATAGGCGGATTGCTGCTGCTGGGGGCGGCCTCATGGCCTGAAGGGGTGCGTGCGGCGGATCCGACTTTCGAAAAGGATGTCCTGCCGATCCTGGAAGCGAAGTGCAACCGCTGCCACGGCGGACGTTCGCGCGGCGGCCAGCTTGACCTGCGGACTCTGGATGCCCTCATGAAAGGGGGAGTGACCGGTCCCGCCATCAAGAAAGGGGACGCGAAGAAGAGTCTCATGATCGAATTGATGCACTACAACGAGATGCCGCCGAAAAAGGAGAAGCTACGGGTGACGAAGGAAGAACTCGACCTGATGCGGAAGTGGATCGATACCGGGGCCGCCCCCTGAATAGCAGCAGGTAGAAGTTTGCCGGCGAATGACGCGAATCAGCGCGAATTAGATCAGAAGCAGAATCTGAGACTGGCCGGTTCAAACGCCCGTCCCCCCATCGCCCCATCCCTCAATCCCCCCATCCTCTTCATGCCCCGCGCCGTCTGCCCGCACGACTGCCCGGACACCTGCTCGATGGTCGTCACGCTCGACGGCGATCGGGCCGTGTCGCTGCGCGGCGATCCCGAGCATCCCTTCACGCAGGGCTTCCTCTGCCACAAGGTGTCGCGCTACCTGGAGCGGGTGTATCACCGCGATCGCTGGCTTCATCCGCTGCGGCGCATCGGAGCGAAAGGAGAAGGAAGGTTCGAGCGGATTTCGTGGAATGAAGCCCTCAACGAAATCGCCTCTCGGTTCCGCGACATCGCCGCCGGCCCGCACGGCTCCGAGGCGATTCTCCCCTACAGCTATTGCGGGACGATGGGGCGGATCCAGTCGGAGAGCCTCGACCGCCGCTTCTTCCATCGGTTGGGGGCCTCGCTCCTCGCCCGCACCATCTGCGCCACGGCGGGCGGCGTCGGATATCGGTTCACCATGGGCTCGGGGCAGGGGATGGATCCCGAGGCGTTCCGCGACTCGAAGTACATCATCAACTGGGGATCCAACACCGTCGTCACCAACATGCATCTCTGGGTGAAGATGCATGAAGCTCGGAAGGATGGTGCACGGATCGTCACGATCGACCCCTACCGCAGCCGCACCGCCGAAAAGAGCGACTGGCACCTCGCCCCGCGCGTGGGGACCGACGCGGCTCTCGCCCTGGGTGTCATGCACATCCTGTTTCGCGACGGCCTGACCGACGCCGACTACCTCGAACGCTATTGCGTGGGCGCCGACCTGCTCCGCGAACGCGTGGAGCGGGAATACGGTCTCGATCGCGTCGCCCGCATTACCGGTTTGCCGGCCGCGGATATTGAGCGGCTGGCTCACGAATACGCGAACATGAAACCCGCGGCGATCCGCGTGAACTATGGCCTGCAGCGGCATCGCGGCGGCGGCATGGCGGTCCGGACGATCGCCTGCCTGCCGGCCGTCATTGGAGCCTGGCGCGACAGGGCCGGCGGAATTCTGCTCTCCACCAGCGCAACGTTCCCGCTCAACTTTAGTGCGTTGCAGCGTCCTGACCTGACGCCTCCGGGGACGCGGACGATCAACATGAATCAGCTCGCCGAAGCTCTGCACGGCGAGCTCCCGGGCCCGCCGGTGCAGGCACTCTACGTCTACAACAGCAATCCGGTGGCGGTCGCTCCCGATCAGAATCGCGTCATTCAGGGGATGCGTCGCGATGATCTCTTCACCGTCGTCCACGAACAGTTTCCGACCGACACATGTGACTACGCCGACATCGTCCTGCCGGCCACGACACAGCTTGAGCATTTCGATCTGCACACGTCTTATGGTCATCAGTGGGTGCAGGCGAACTTCCCCGCCATTGCCCCGCTCGGCGAAGCCCGCTGCAACACCGACGTCTTTCGCGGCCTGGCTCGCCGGCTCGGCCTCGAACCGGAGTTGTTCGAGTTAAGCGACGAAGAGCTGGCCCGCGTCGCTCTCGATGAAAATGCGATCCATCGTCCCGCTGCACTCGACGGCATCACGCTCGAAACGCTCCGCTCGGGCCCGCAACGCCTCCGCGTTCCGACGAACGAGGCTCCGTTCGCACAGGGAAACTTTGGCACGCCCAGCGGGAAGTGCGAGCTGTACTGCGAGCGGATGATCGCGCAGGGCTTCGACCCGCTCCCCAGCTGGACGCCCCCCGCAGAGTGTGAAGAGTCAACGCCCGAGCTGGCGGCCCGTTACCCGCTTCAGCTCATCTCGCCCCCTTCGCCTCACTTCCTCAACTCGACCTTCTGCGAGGTCGATTCGCTTCGCGAGGCGGCCCGTCAGCCCGAGCTCTGGATCCATCCCGATGATGCCAGCGAACGGGATATCGCCGAAGGAACGATGGTGCGCATCGCCAACGATCGTGGGGCGTTCCTGGCGACCGCACGCGTCGGCGAGCAGGCCCGTCCCGGCGTCGTCGTGGCCCCGGGGATCTGGTGGAACAAATTCACCCGCGACCACCGCAATGCGAACGTCACGTCCCCGACCACGCTGGCCGACATGGGGGGCGGCGCCACCTTCTTCGACAACCTCGTCGAGGTGACAGCGGCGGCCCCTTGACAGCGCACACGCGGAAAGACCGGCCCGCGAATCAGCGCGAATGAAAGACAGGACGGGAGCATGCTTTTCAGCTGGCCGCCAAGAAAACCAGAGATAGTTGGATCGGGATGGTCCTGGATTCGCGAGGATTCGCTTCATTCGCGGGTAATGCCTTAGAACTGATTCGTTCCTGGATCGCATGAGTGACTATCGCCCGGCGTTGGAAGGCCGAGCTACGAAGAGGGGATTCATGACGGAAACGACCTGCACGGCGACTCGATCGAACACGCCCCGGAAGGAACGTGACCGGACTTCGATTGGTCCGGCCAGCCTCGGGACTCTTCTGCTGGGGGGCGGCGGGCTACTGTTTGTCGCGCGGACGTTGACGGGGTTCGGGGAGTTTCCGGTCGACATGCCGGGTTTCTGGTATCGCAACGGGGCGATGTGGATGCTCATCGCCGCCGCGATGGCGGGAAGCGGCGTGTGGCTGCTGCGCGACCGTCCGCCGACCGACAGCACCTGGCGGCCGTCGCGGCCGGGAATGCGGTTCCGCCGCGTGCTGGTCTACACGCGGAACGACTGCCCGCTGTGCGATGAGGCTCTTGAAGTCCTCGAAGCTTACCATCGCTGGATGCCGGTCGCTGAGACTGCGGATATCGATGGCGATCCGGAACTGCGGGAGCGGTTCAACACTTGTGTTCCGGTGGTGGAGATTGATGGACGGGTGCGTTTCAAGGGACGGATCAGCGAGGTGTTGCTGCGGCGATTGATTGAGGGGACATCGCCACTGGCCTGAGTTGGTCGCGGCCGCAACATGTTTGAAGATTGAAACGGCGTCGCCGAATCGAGGGGACGGCATGGGCCAGTACGACGCGGCATTGAAGCACTCGTTGACGGCGTTTCCCGGCGACTGGGCGCGGTTCGTCGGCGTGCCGCCGGGGATTGCGGTGGAGCCGGTCGACACGGATCTGTCGAGCGTCTCGCAGCAACTCGACAAGCTGCTCCGCGTGCATGTCGATCCGCCGTACCTGCTGCACATCGAGCCGCACTCGTACTACGACGAAGAGCTTGACACCCGCATCCTTCAGTATCAGGCCACGGCCCGGCATCGACTCAAGCAGGAGGTTCACACGGCCGTCCTGCTGCTCTATCCGCGAGCCTGGGGGTCGAGAAACCGTGGGCGGGTTCAATCCGCATCGCAGATCGGCCATTGTCGCCTAAATCACCGGCCACGATTACGACACGCGCGGCCATGGATGCTTGTGCTTTACGCCGAAGGCGTTGTACGCAGTAGCCCAGGGTCGCGAGGCTTTGCGAGCGCACCCTGGGTTGAGGACAAGGTTCTCCGGTACCCCAAGGGGGTACTACGATCAGCGTGCAAGACGTGGAGTATTCCAAGTCCATCCGCATGCATTGTAGAACCCCGTCGGGGTTCGCTTCGCTTTCCATTGTCCACCCAGGGTGCGCTCACTTCGTTCGCGACCCTGGGCTACTGCGTCCAACGCCGTTGGCGTAAAGACGAGAACCGGCCGGCACGGTCTGCTCGGCTCACTGAGGATTGATGGCCGTCAAACGCTCGCTTTGCGAAAGTGTCTCACAATCGCGGCCGGTAATTTAGACTTCGAATACCAGGTCATTCGACTGTGGGAGCTTCCGGTCGAAACGCTGCTGGAAGCAGGAATCGGACTGCTGCCGCTGGCGCCGCTTGCGAACATCGGGGCCGACGACCTCCCCCGGGTGGTTGAGTTGATGGCGGGTCGGTTCCGGGATGAGTTGCCGCCGGCGGTGGCAGCCGAACTCTGGACTGCCACGGACATCCTCATGGGTGTAAAATTCGGCGTTGAACAGACCGACCTGGTGCTTCGAGCCGTGAGGGATGTCATGAAAGACTCGCCAACTTACCAGGCCATCCTGGAAGAAGGAGTTGAAAAGGGGATTGCGCAGGGCCGCGAGGACGGCGA
>JADZEF010000028.1 GCA_020850695.1 Planctomycetaceae bacterium
GAGGCAACTGGTAGGTCCGCATGCCCTGAGGATTCTGTGTGCGTCGTCAAAGGATGTGAGAACCATGGAAGAAGACGGGGGTGGCTGGGGTCGACCGAAGGGAGCCCCCAGCAAATCACGCTCGACGTTCGCCGGGGGCTTCGCAAAGCCTCGATCCCCAGATGCCACTTGACGCCTTTCGCCTCGGATCCGGAACTCGTCAGAGATGTCACGTCGCATCTTCGGCCGGCGCGATTCCGTCGGCGGTGACGAGGAACAGCTGCGGAGCGATCTGATAAGCCGACCGGTTGAAGTCCTTACGCACCTGCCGGGCGATCTTCCGTCGCAATTGCGGGTGGTGCGAGAGGACGACGAACGTATCGCGATCGGGAACGCCCGCATAAAACGGGCTACCCAGCGGGCCGGACATCAGGCGATGCAGATCGGGATGCAGCAGCCGACTTGCGGCGAAGCCGTCCCCCGTGGAGATCATGATCAATCGTCCGCCGCCAGGCTGACGGGCCCCTTCCAAGCGGTGCGGCCAGTCGAGGCTGACGAGATTCCGCATCGCCCGCTTGTGCAGCGTCTCATCGTCAACTTTCCAGCGGTCGCGGTCCCAGTCGGTCACGAAGCGGATCGTGTCGTCCGACTGGATGGCGTAGCAGATGACGACGTCGAGGAGCCACTCCTGCGTGATGAGACGCTCAGTGGTCGTCCCCTTCCGGATGTAGTTGCGGGGCTTGAGTACGGGGAAGACGCGATGGGCGATCTCTTCCCACTGCTCGTGGCCATACTTTGAGTATTTCGACGGCGCGACCGCCTCGACGAACTTCTTGAGCAGCCGCTCCTTCCTCTCGGGAGCATCGCGGATTTCCCGGAAAAGGTTGTCGACGCTCAGCCGATGGTCCTTTCCCCGGACGCCATCCTCTTCGAGATGATAATCCTGATCGGGATACGCTTCGCGCAGCGCCCCGCACAGTTCGATGGCGAGCTTGACCTTGGCGTGGGCATCCTCGCGAGTCACCTTGAGGCTCGCCATCACCTGCTCGAACAGCGGGTTCCAGGCCTCGCGCTCGGCCTCGGGCACCTGCGAACTGGCGAACAGGACGAGGTCGCCCCCCGTGACAATCCAGTAATTGCCGCCGTCCCCTTCGCCGACACGGTCCGCCTTCAATCCGAAGTGCTGCAGCGATTCATCCCGCCGCAGGTTGGTCGCCTCGGCCTTATCGAGGGCCTGCTGGAACAGCTTGGGGAGATCGTCGTGCATCCGGTCGGTGTCAATGCGGGCGGGGAGGATCGAGATCCACAGCCCGACGTTGTCCCGCTCGTAGGGGCCAAACCCGCAGGACATTCCTTCCTTTTCGACTCGATGCTCCCAGTGTTTTGGGAACTTCAGCCGGAATGCCTTCTGCGGGTGCTCGAACTCGGTCAACTCGGTTTCCGACATCGCAGCGACCACCTCGAACAGCCGGGATACGGTGAACCCGGATTCTATTCTCCAGGCAGCCTGCGCGAGTAGCGTCGACGCGGGCTCGTCGCGATGAGGGGCTCCCCTCTTCGCCGTTGAAACCAAGTCATAGGCGGCGAGTACCGCGACGGATCAGCCGCTACTCCGCCTCTGGCTACCCACTACCAACTGCCCACGACCCACTATTCCTCAAGGCAACTGCGTCGACTTCATCAACCAGCGATCGCACTCGCGGGCGGCGCCGCGGCCTTCGTTGATGGCCCACACCACGAGGCTCTGGCCGCGGCGGCAGTCCCCCGCTGCGAAGACCTTCTCGTTGCTGGTGCGGTACTTCTCGAATTCGGCTTTGTAGTTCGATCGCGGATCGAGAGCGACGCCCAGCTGACTGGCGACCGGCGACTCGGGGCCCAGGAAGCCCATGGCCAGGAGTACGAGGTCGCAGTCGAACGTCCGCTCGCTGCCGGGGACCGGGCTGAACGGAGGGCCGCCGGGAATTGGCTTCGACCAGTCGACCTGATGGGCCTTGAGCCCCTTCACGTTGCCCTGCTCGTCGCCGTAGAACTCGACCGTCTCGATGCTGAACTCGCGCGGGTCCTTCCCCCACTTCGCTTCGACTTCCGCATGGCCGTAGTCGACCTTGAATACCCGCGGCCACTGCGGCCAGGGGTTGTTGGGAGCGCGGGTCTGCGGGGGCATCGGGACGATTTCGAAATTCACGATGCTGCGGCAGCCGTGACGCATCGACGTGCCGAGGCAGTCGGTGCCGGTGTCGCCGCCGCCGATGACGATGACCCGCTTGTCCTTGGCCGAAATGTAGTGCCCGTTCGTCAGGCCATTGTCGAGCAGCGACTTCGTGTTCGCGTGCAGGAACTCCATCGCATAGTGGATCCCCTTGAGCTGCCGCCCGGGGATTGGCAGGTCGCGCGGGCGGGTCGCCCCCGTGCAGAGGATGACCGCATCGAACTCGTTCAGCAGTTTGTCGGCCGGGATGTCCTTGCCAATCTCGGTGCTGGTGACGAACTTCACTCCCTCTTCCGAGAGCAGGTTCACGCGGCGTTCGACCACCCCCTTGTCGAGCTTCATGTTCGGGATGCCATACATGAGGAGGCCGCCAATGCGGTCGGCCCGCTCGAAGACCGTCACGGTGTGCCCGGCCTTGTTGAGCTGCGCCGCGGCAGCGAGCCCAGCAGGCCCCGATCCGACGACCGCGATCGTCTTGCCGGTGCGGTGGGCGGGGGGCTGAGGGACGACCCAGCCCTGCTCGAAGCCGTGGTCGATGATCGAACACTCGATGTTCTTGATCGTGACCGGCGGCTCGATGATGCCCAGCACGCACGAGCCTTCGCATGGAGCGGGGCAGACGCGGCCTGTGAACTCGGGGAAGTTGTTCGTCTTGTGCAGCCGGTCGAGGGCTTCGCGCCAGTGTCCGCGATAGACGAGGTCGTTCCACTCGGGGATGAGGTTGTTGACCGGACACCCCGTGGCCATGTTGGCCATCAGGTCGCCGGTGTGGCAGAACGGCACCCCGCAATCCATGCACCGCGCCCCCTGCTTACGCAGGTCGGCCTCGGGCATGTGCTGATGAAACTCGTTCCAGTCCAGAATCCGCAGCGACGCATCCCGCTCGGCCGGAGTCTCACGAACGAACTCTTTGAAACCAGTCGGCTTACCCATTGCTGATCAAACCCCGAAACCGATGCACCAGACTTCTGCGTCTTCGCCACAAAGCAAGTTGAACTACTCAACATTCCCGTTTCGCGCAGCTCAGGATCACTGAGCTACACAAAGTTCAGAATTGATGGACTCGATGAGATGCGACTCTTCCGTCTCGACCCGCGTCACATGCACTCCACAGTTTTCCAGATCCGAAATTGCGGAGCGGATTGCAGCGTCCAGCGATTCCGACTCCCGATGAAAAATGACGCGAGTCACACCGCCGGTCGTCCAGATGGTGGAGTCGTCACAACGCCCCGCAATCCGATCGGCGACATCGAGAGATTCGACGATTTCGGACAGAGACAGAGTGAATTCGTACTTCGTCATACTTCACCTCCTTCGTGAGGGCAGTGGCGAACCGCGCGGCGGATGTCTTTCGCATGGTCCTCGGGGACACGCGGTGTCGAGTAGACCGACACGCGACAACCTTCACGAGTTGCCTGCCCACAGAGAAGTTCTCCGTAAATATGAGCCCTGGCTGACGACTTGATGAATCGCCAACCGTTGTCTTCAGCGTACTTGATCGCCTCGCGAATGTGCTTGTTGGGATGACTGGCCATCGCTTGTGCGATCCCAATTCATAATGCGAACACGACCGCAACAGATTCAATTCGCCGGCGGCCACTCATGATGGAGATATCCGACCAGCTCGTTCTCATCGTCATAGAATTCCATGCGATGCCGATATCCTTCCTTCTTCAATGCGTCGGATACCCTCTGAGCGTCTTCAAGCAGGCTGTCGAGTGATTGCGAATCGGCATCGAATATCGGGGCTCCAAGATCTCCACCATATTCCTGGAATGCGAAATGTTCGAAGTCCTCGATGCGGATGGAAAAACGTCCGACATAGACGGCAAGCCCGGACCGTCGCAGAAGCGCCGCCATCTCATCTCTGGATGGCCACGGGTCGATATCTCCTGCGATTCGGAACCAGACATCTCCCATGGCGAATGCCCGTGAGCGTTGCGGACCTTACATCCTCCCCGACGTGGCCTGCTCGGCCACGTTCGAGCGGGCGTCGCCTTCGTCCAGACCGACCGTTTCGGCCTTTTGACGGGCTTCCTCTTCGGCCATCTCGCGGAGGGCCCGCTTGTAGTCGACCGGCATCACCTTGCGGAACTTCGGCAGCGCGCGGTCCCAGTCGTTCAGGATGTCGGCCGCGACCGTCGAACCCGTGAACTCGCGGTGGTTGGTGATCAGGTCGCGGAGGTCCTTGAGGTCCTTCTCGGTTTCGACCTTCTCGAACTCGACCATTTCGAGGTTGCAGTTCTTCAGGAGCTTGTCGTGCGGGTCGTAGACGAAGGCCACGCCGCCCGACATGCCCGCCGCAAAGTTGCGGCCCGTCGGTCCCAGGATGACGGCGATGCCGCCGGTCATGTACTCGCAGCCGTGGTCGCCCACGCCTTCGACGACTGCCGTCGCTCCTGAGTTGCGAACGCAGAACCGCTCGGCCGCCATCCCGCGGAAGTAGCATTCGCCGTGCACGGCCCCGTACAGGGCGACGTTTCCAATGATGATGTTGTCCTCAGGAGCAAAGCCCGAGTTCTTCGGCGGGTAGATGATGATCCGGCCGCCGGAGAGCCCCTTGCCGACGAAGTCGTTCGCGTCCCCTTCGAGTTCGAGCGTCACGCCGTGGACAGCCCAGGCGCCGAAGCTCTGCCCGGCCGAGCCCTTCACGTCGATGTGGACGGTGTCGGTCGGCAGCGCTTCCACCCCGTGCCGCTTGGAGATCTCGTGGCTCAGCATCGTGCCGAAGGCCCGGTCGACGTTCTCGATGATCATCGGGAAGCGGGAGTCCTTGGCTTCCGTCAGCGACAGCCAGGCCTTCTCGATCAGTTCGTTGTCGAGAACTTCTTCAAGGCCGTGGTTCTGCGAGATCTGGTGGCAGGTCCCCGCCTTCTCGTGCGGTTTTGTGGCCGGGGTGAGGACCATCGAGAGGTCGAGGTGCTTCGCCTTCCAGTGGTCGGCGGGGGCGTCGAACTCCAGCATCTCGCTGTGGCCGACCATCTCCGGGATGCTGCGGAAGCCGAGTTCGGCCATCAGCTCGCGGGCTTCCTCAGCCACCATGAAGAGGTAGTTGATGACGTGCTCGGGCTTGCCGCTGAACTTCTTGCGAAGCTCCGGATCCTGCGTGGCGATGCCGACCGGGCAGGTGTTGAGGTGGCACTTCCGCATCATGATGCAGCCGAGCGTGATGAGGGGTGCGGTGGCGAAACCGAACTCCTCGGCCCCCAGCAGGCAGGCGATGACCACGTCGCGGCCGGTCTTCAGCTGGCCGTCGGTCTGCAGGCGGACGCGGCTGCGGAGATCGTTGAGGACCAGCGTCTGGTGCGTCTCGGCAATCCCCAGCTCCCACGGCAGCCCCGCATGCTTGATGCTGGTGAGCGGCGACGCCCCGGTCCCCCCTTCGTGTCCTGAAATCAGGATGTTGTCCGCGTGCCCCTTGGCGACGCCGGCGGCCACGGTGCCGACGCCGACTTCCGATACGAGCTTAACGCTGATGCGGGCGGACGGGTTCGAGTTCTTCAAGTCGAAGATGAGCTGCGAGAGGTCTTCAATCGAGTAGATGTCGTGATGCGGGGGAGGGCTGATGAGGCCCACGCCCGGCGTCGAGTGCCGCGTGGCGGCGATTGTCTTGTCGACCTTCTTGCCGGGCAGCTCGCCCCCTTCGCCGGGCTTGGCCCCCTGCGAAATCTTGATCTGCAGCTCATCGGCGTTGGTCAGGTAGTAGCTCGTGACGCCGAAGCGTCCCGAGGCGACCTGCTTGATGGCCGAGCGCTTCGAGTCGCCGTTCGACATCGGCTTGAATCGGGCGTAGTCCTCGCCCCCTTCGCCGGTGTTGCTCTTGCCGCCGAGGCGGTTCATGGCAATCGCCAGCGTCTCGTGGGCCTCGGCCGAGATCGAGCCGTAGCTCATCGCCCCGGTGCAGAACCGCTTGACGATTTCACTGGCGGGTTCGACCTGGTCGAGCGGAATCGGGTTCCCCTTGCGGAACTTCAGCATCCCGCGGAGATGGCACTCCTTCGACGTCTGCTCGTTGACGAGCTTCGCGAATCGCTTGTAGGCGTTCTTGTCGCCGGAGCGGGCCGCGGCCTGAATCTCGGAGATGGTGAACGGGTTCCAGGCGTGCTTCTCGCCCGTCTTCCGCCAGTGGTAGAGGCCGGGGTTGGGCAGGATGCCGACGTAGCCTTCGCCCGCGGGGTAGCCGATGGTGTGGCGTCGGATCGCTTCCTCAGCGAGGACGTCGAACCCGACCCCCTTGATGCGGCTGGGGGTTCCCGCAAAGCACAGGTCGACCACCTCGTTGTCGAGGCCGAGGGCTTCGAAGATCTGGGCTCCCTTGTAGCTGGCCAGGGTCGAGATCCCCATCTTGGCCATGACCTTCAGGATGCCATTGGCGACCCCCTTGCGGTACGAGTAGACGATCTTGTCGTCGGTCCACTCGGGGCCGATCTCGCCGTTGTCGCGGGCGTGGGCAATTGCTTCGAACGCGAGGTACGGGTTGATCGCGTCCGCCCCATACCCAACGAGCAGACAGTGGTGATGGACCTCGCGGGCCTCGCCCGATTCGATCACCAGCCCGATCCGCGTCCGCAACTCGTTCCGCACAAGGTGGTGGTGCACCGCCCCGCACGCCAGCAGCGAGCTAACGGGAATCCGGTCAAACCCGGCCGCACGGTCCGAGAGAATCACGAGGCTGTAGCCGTCGGCGATCGCCTGCTGGGCCGCCGCACAGATCCGCTCCAGCGCGGGCTTCAGTCCGGCGGTCCCGTCGGTTCGCGGCTAGGTGATGTCGATCGTTTTTGTGCGCCAGCCGCGATGCTCGAGGTTCTTGAGCGCCGCGAGTTCCTCATTCTTGAGGATCGGGTGCTGGACGAGCAGCCGGTGGCACTGCTGCTCGACCGTTTCGAGGATGTTCCCCTCGGGGCCGATGTAGCACTCCAGCGACATGATCACGCTTTCGCGGGTCGAGTCGATGGCGGGGTTGGTGACCTGTGCGAAGAGCTGCTTGAAGTAGTCATACAGCATTCGCGGCTGGACGCTGAGGCACGCAAGGGCCTCATCGCTTCCCATGCTGCCGATCGGGTCCTTCTCGACCTGGATCAGCGGAAGCAGCATGAACTGTAGCGTCTCGGTGGTGTAACCGAAGCCCTGCATGGTGCGGAGCAGCGTCTCCGCGTCGTACCGCTCCGGCGGGGCGATCCCCTTCTCGGCGGCGGCCTTCGACCAGTCGGCGAGCGTGATGCGCTGCGCGTCGATCCACTGCTTGTAGGGACGCTTCGAGGCGACTGAGTTCTTCAACTCTTCGTCCGCGATGATGCGCCCCTGCTCGAAGTCGACCAGGAACATCTTGCCGGGCTGAAGGCGGCCCTTCACCTTCACCTGCTCGGGCGGAATGTCGAGCACGCCGACTTCGCTCGCCATCACGACGCGGTCGTCGGTGGTGATGTAGAAGCGGCTCGGACGGAGGCCGTTGCGGTCGAGCACCGCTCCGATGTACTTGCCGTCGGTGAACGAGATTGATGCGGGGCCGTCCCACGGTTCCTGCAGGGCCGAGTGGTACTCGTAGAAGGCCCGCTTGTCGGCCGACATGTCGTGATGGTTCTGCCACGCTTCCGGCACCATCATCATGACGGCTTCGGGAAGCGTGCGGCCCGCCTGGTACAGGATTTCAAGAGCGTTGTCGAAGTTGCCCGAGTCCGAGCAGTGGGGCTCGACGATCGGGAAGAGCTTGCGCAGGTCGTCGCCGAAGACCTCGGTCTGCATCACCCCCTGGCGAGCCCGCATCCAGTTCGAGTTCCCCTTCAGCGTGTTGATTTCGCCGTTGTGCGCCATGTACCGCATCGGGTGGGCGCGGTCCCAGCTGGGGAACGTGTTGGTCGAGAACCGCGAATGCACCATCGCGAGGTGCGTGGTGTAGTCCTCGGCCTGGAGGTCGGGGAAGTAATCGCCGAGCTGCTTCGACGTCAGCATGCCCTTGTAGACAATGATTCGCGACGACAGCGTGCAGATGTAGAACGCGAGGGCCTGCGGGAGCGACCCTTCGCGGATCTCATGGCTGGCCCGCTTGCGGATGAGGAACAGCTGGCGGTCGAACGCCGCCCGGTCGAGATTCTCGGCAGCGCCGACGAAAAGCTGTTCAATGTATGGCTCGGCGGCCTTGGCGGTCGGGCCGATGTTCGCCTTCGCACAGTTCTGCGGGACCTTGCGCCAGCCAATCAGCGTCTGTCCCTGCTCAGCAATCAGGCGGTTGACGATCGCTTTGCAGGCAGCCCGCTGCTCGGGGTCGGTCGGCAGGAACACAATTCCTGCGCCGTACTTGCCCGGCTCAGGGAGCGTGACGCCGAGGTCGTCCTTCGCCACGCGGGCACAGAACTCGTACGGCAGGGCCGTCAGAATGCCGGCGCCATCACCCGTGTTCTCCTCGCATCCGCAGGCGCCGCGATGGTCCATGTGCTTCAGGATCCGCTCGGCGTCGAGCACGATCTGATGCGACCGCTGTCCCTTGATGTGCGCGACGAAGCCGACGCCGCACGCGTCGTGTTCGTACGCCGGGTCGTACATGCCGACCGCTTCGGGGGCACGGTGCGAGTGCCGGATGTCGCGCGAGGCGCCGACCGCAGCCGAAGGCACAACGTTTGCGACGGAAGCGACCGAGGTCGACAGCGACACCAGCGGAGCGGCGGAACCGCACCCGGAGGAAGAGCAACCATCGGACGGAGTCGAGTGAGCGTGAGGCAGAGTCATCCGGAAAACCTTCTGCGAAGTCAAAGCTTTCGCGCGGCGATCATTCACAGTCCCAGGCGGCCCTGCCTGGGACTGCTTTGCGCGCCGCGTCCGCAGGGGACAGGCGAGGTCGCCTGCCGCTACGGAACGTTCCCGCCACAAAGTGACGGGAGTGATGTGAGGGACATTGACGGGTTGTCGCCAACCCGGGGAAAGAAAGGGATCGTGTTGGGGCCTCGTAGCCCGGCCTTCCCAGGCCGGGTAATTTTCGTCCGGCCTTGGAAGGCCGGACTACGGTCGACGCCACAACGTTTCGTGTGATGTCTACGGTGCGGTCAGCGTTTCATTTCCAGAACCTTGCAGAAGACATTGAGACAACACCGGGAGTTCACACGAAATTGATGGCGAGCTTCAGTGGGCGATCGCCCGCTTGCGGCTCTTTTTCGGTCGGGACGTTCCATTGCCCGCAGGGTGCATTTCGGAGTGAGGAAGGGAGACTCCGTTTCCCGACGATTCCTGAGACAACGATTCAACGGCCGCCGCCCGACTCATTTCGGGCTTCGCGTCCACCTTCGATTCCTGCTGCAGCATCTCGACGAACTTCTGGGCGGCACTGCTGAGCGACTTGTTCCGCTTGTGCACAATGCCGATCGGCCGCGACCAGTTCACATCGGTCAGCCGAGCCGATCGAAGCTGTCCTGCGGCCACATCTTTCCGCACCGTCGTCAGCGGGAGAATCGCGACGCCCGCCCCTTCGCGGACGGCCGTCTTGATGCTGTCGACGTTGTCAAATTGCTGGGCGATTTCCACGCTGACCCGCGAGTCCTTCAGCCATCGGTCGATCTGCCGACGGATCTTCAGGTCCTGCGTGAAAGCGACCAGGTTTTCCCCTTCGAGATCGGCGGTTGTCAGAGTCGCGCGGCCGGCCAGCGGGTGATTTGGAGCCAGCACCACCCCCATTTCCTGCTCAAGCCAGGGGATGCAGCCAAAGTCTCCCCCGCATCGCGGAAACGAGACGACGCCCAACTCGGCCTCGTCATTCTGAACCAACCGGTAAACCTCGTCGGGATGATACGGATCGATCTGCAATGAGACTTCGGGATATTGATTCTGGAATTTCCGCTTGAATCCTTCCTGGCCCGAAAAACTCACCGAGTAAATCGACGCGACCCGCAACCGGCCCGTGATGCGATTGCCCATCTGCTGGACGCGATCTTCCACCGCCCGCAACCGGTCCAGAATATCGCGACAAGCGTCGTAATACTCCTGTCCGGCCGGCGTCACTTCGAACGGCCGCTTCGACCGATCGATGAGCCGCGTCCCCAGCCGATCCTCAAGGGCCTGGATCGCCTGGCTGACCAATGGCTGCGAGACATCCCGCGTTTCCGCCGCTTTCGAGAAGCTGCGGCACCGCACGACCTCGCAAAACAATTCGACATTCCGCAGATGCATGAGCGCGCTGACACCGAATCTATGATCTTCCGCCGGTGTCGTCGCAACTCAGCATTAGTGAGATGCATAGAGCATCCAGTGGACTATAATCCAGCCTTGCCATGCTACGGTTGTCTCGACGCGGACGTCAAGCGGGTTCCGTGAGATTTGGACGAGGTTGGGGAGAAAGCTGCATCAACCGGCGTTCGTATGATCAATTTTTTCGCCGCCTTCGCCGTAGGGGGAGCCGGCAAACTCGGCGCAGCCTGAGCCGCTTGCCTCAGCGGAGCAAATCGTTGTGTGCTAGGATCATTCGATCGTTCACTCTTCGAAAGAGATTGCCGTGCGGAACGCATCGATGGATCAGACCAATCTGTGTCGGAGAGCTCGACTGGGACGCAGCACGGGCACACATGCACGTGCGAAACCATTCACAATCGTCACACGCACGGGCATGAGTGCCCGTGCTACGAATGCATCGGCACTCCAACCCCGCAGTTTTCCGGCGACAGTTAATGCCATTTCGTTGCGGGGCTCCGCTCATCATGTGCTCGTGACGTGCGCGGTTCTGATGGCCGTCGTCGGGGCAGGGTGCGGGCAAGGGAAGCCGGCGTCGACCTCCAAACCGTCGGACGGCACGCCGGTCGTCGAGCCCACGCCGAAAGCGGTGCCTTCAACGCCCGAGGCGGCCCACGCGGCACTGGCGAAGGCGTTGGGAGAGAATCGTGCGGAGGCGTGGTTCGACGCGCTCCCGCCCCGCTATCAGGCGGAACTCAATGCCACGTACCAGTCCGTCGTCGAGGAGACCGATGATGAAGTCTGGACGCGGGGAATCGAGACGCTAAGGAAAGGCTTGAGACTGCTGCGCGAGAAGCACGATCTCGTGTCGAGTCATCCGCTGCTTGCCGAGAGAGTCGATCTCGAGAAGCACTGGGACGACCTGATCGCCATCCTCGCCACGCCTCTTGAGGGGGACACGTTTGAACTGGCCCGGCTCCGCAAGTCGAGCCTCCGCGAGCTGCTGGCGGGGCCGCTTTCGCAACTGTTGACTCGATACGCCGCGATGTCGAAGAAGTCGGAGAGCGATCCCTACGGGAGCTTCGTAAAGCGGATGCAGTCGCAGCAGGCGCAACTGGTTCGCCGCGAAGGAAGCGACGCCTGGCTGCGGATCGTGACGCCGGGCGAACCGGACAAGGAAGAAAAATGGGTTCGCATCGATGAGCACTGGGTGCCTGAGTCGCTCGTCCTCGGATGGACTCGCCGTATGGGAGAGCTTCGAAAGACATTCGGCGTGGGTACGTTCCGAAAGGGGAAGGGGGGAGGCGAACCCGACTGGAAGGAAGCGACGCTGGCGCGCATGGACGACTGGAACAACGACCTCGACGAACTGCTGGCTCTCGACGATCCGGGGACGTTCCACGCGCGATTCACCGAGCGGGTTCTCGGTCCGCTGTTCGCCGCCCCGCTGGCCATGTCTTCGGACGATGAAGGCGCGCCGGCCGGAGGAGTCGTCACGGCAGACGGTCAGGACGCGCCTCCCGCAAGAAAGCCCGCCCCCACGGTGACGACGAGTGCTTTCGTCGTTGTGCAGGGGCCACTCGACGCGGACGCACGAGACGCGTGGGAGAAGCGATTGAGCGCGGCCTCCGACGCCCCCGATTACTCCATCTGCATTCCGGCCACACAGGGCAATGCGACCCGCTTCGAAGTGAATCCGGTGGGAGATGTCGCCGCGTTCGCGAAGCGTCTGGCTGAGGTCAAGATCGTCTCGGTCGATGAGCAATCCCGGACGGTCACTGTCGAACCCGGCAAGCCGTAGTCCGGCGGGCAGAGAACGCTCATATCCCACTCCGTTTTAGGTTTTCCGCCCCGCAGAAGGGCCACGGAAACGACGGATTGGACGGATTTCACTGATCAACCGAGTCATGTCATCCGTGACTCTCGGTTTCATCCGTCATTTCTGTGGCCCCTGGGGAAAGTCCGTGATGGTCCCCGAGTCGTCCGAGCTCCCATCGGATTGGAAGAGCGAACTGTAATCGCCGCGGCTCGACTTGAGAGAATTCCGCCTTATTCGCTGCGGAATTTACTTTCGTCGATGCATCCCTGGGCGTTCTCCGCAAACACGGCGCGGACTTCGCGGCGCCCGCACTTTTTCACTCACTTCGCTGTCTTACCCCACCGACGTCGTCCGATTTCAGTGCATACTTCCACCGCGAGCGACTGGCTCGCCTCTCCTCTGGAACGATCTGGTGTCTCCCGATCGTCGGCGATTCAGAAGGACGGCGCTTTGCGGTCGGAATCATGAGAACGGGGACTGGCCGCACGCCGTTCCGCCCACGATCTGTCTTTCCCCCTCAGACTGAAAAAGGACCTTTGTCATGCGTAAGTTTGCTCTCGCGGTGGCGGCGGTGGCTGCTCTGTACGTTGCCGGTAACAGCACCGCCGAAGCGGCTGGTTACCGCTACGGCGTTTACTCGGCCCGGTCGAACGGCGGCGGCTTCTTCGGCCGTCTGATGGACATGGAGCGCCGCAAGAACGCGATGCTGCTCCGCTGGATGGGCTGGTGATCTGACGGGCGGCCCGCGACGGCGTACTCCCCCGTCGGATGCGATGCGCTCGCCCGCTCGACACCTGCAAAAAACGCTAACGCCCGGTTCCGGTGACACCGGACCGGGCGTTTTTATTGCGCCGGGAAGGAATTGCTCGTTGGTCATTGGCCGTTGGTCATTGGTCAATGACGGAAGAGTGACTGGCGCGGGTTGCTGGGGTCGACCGAAGGGAGCCCCCAGCGGCTTTCCTGCGCGGCACCGATCAGCGCGCCGGCGTCGGGACAAAAGCATCGACCTGGTTGTGCATCGTGTAGAACCGGAATCCAGTCCCGTCCGGCACGAAAATCCCGCTCGACTTGTTCTCCGAAATGGGACGGAGCGGGTTGCCCGCGTACTTCTTCCAGTGAACCAGATCGTCCGACACCGCCAGCCCGCACGCCCACTTCGAGGGCATCGTGTCGGCGGCCGTTCCGTGATAAGACAAGTAGTAGCGACTGCCGATGCGAAGCACCTGATTCGCGGCGACCATCTTGCGGTCGAACTCGTCCGGCCCCGGCGAAATCACGGGCTTGTCGTTGACGTTTTTCCATTCGAGCAGGTCGCCCGACGTCGCTTCGGCCAGCCAGATCCCCTTGTCGCTGCGCTCGTAGAACAGCCGCCACTTCCCGTCCTCGTACCACGCCGTGGGTGTTCCGTAGGCCCCCTCGGAAATCGGGCTGCCGTCGGTCTTGAGTATCCGCAGCGTCCCGCGGCGGGTCCATGACAGGCGATCGGTCGACGTGAGAAGCTGGGCCCGGTCGTTCAAGCCCTCGGCAAACATGTAATACGTGTCGCCCACCTTCACGACCATCATGTCCTCGACCCAGTGATCCTTATAGATCGGATTGCGAACTGAGCGCGTCCAGGTCAGCCCGTCTGGCGACGAGGCGTATCCCAACATCTTCTGCCCTTCGCGGGTTCCGTCGTAGCCCGTATACCAGAGGTGCCAGCCAGCCTCATCCCGCAGGATCCATCCTCGCTCGCGGATACGGGCATCCCAGTGGCCGGGGCCGGCGGCGGTGAAGACGGGGTTCTTCGCGATCGGCTCGAACCGCAGCAACTGCGACGGAAAAAGATCATCACCGCGTGCGGGAGCTGCGAGGCAGAGAAAGGCGAAGAGCAGACGGATCCGGAATCGCATCGTGACGAGAACTCCAATACGAGATCCGGCGTGATGCGGACGAACCGCATCGCGCCGGGTGTTGTGAGTCGATTCATCGTAACGGATGCGGCCGCAATCGTCGCTTCGTCGCGGGCCTCAGAAGTCCGAAATGATTTCGTTCCCCGAGCGCGTCGCGAGTCCCTGGAAGACTCCGATGTCGATGTTTTCGCCGACGAAGCGGACGCGACCGTCGCCGAACAGGAAGTGGACGCCGCCGACGTGCGGGCTGCTGAAGTCGTCCATGTGCGAGTGCTTGTGATTCGGAGTGTGGTCGGCGATCCCCAGGATGCGGGCGAACGCTTCCTCGCCGCCGGGCACGACTCCGACCCATGTCGAGTGCCAGGCGGGAGGGCCCAGCGCTGGATTGAGGTTCGTCTTGCGTTCGCCGACGAGGAACGTGTTGCTGGCGCCGTCCGTCAAGTCGCGGATGCTGATGCGGCTGTTGTGATGGAAGACTCCGTTGCCGACGCAGGAGAACGGCGGCGTCTGGCCTTCGCATTCGTCGAGTTCGGTCGTGCCGAAGCTGCCGATGTAGTTCGCCGTGGGGAGGCTGGACAGCGGCGTCGTCGGGCTGTCCTCGTCCATGATGGTCCAGAAGTCGTCCGAAGAATCGGACGGGTTGCGGTAGGCGGAGATCGAAGTTGTCAGTGCGACGGCGTTCGACGCGTGACTGAGCGGGAGACTGAAATTGAGGCGGTTGTAAAGGGGGGCCTGATCCATCATCGGCAGGATCATGGTGGCCCATCCGTAGCCGGACGGGCCCTCGGGATCGGCCGCACCCGTGGTGACGCCGATCCATCCTGACGGAAAGACGCGCGACTGGTCGTGATAGTTGTGGAGAGCCAGTCCGATCTGCTTGAGGTTGTTGCGGCTCTGGGTGCGGCGCGCCGCTTCGCGGGCCTGCTGCACGGCCGGCAGAAGCAGGGCGACGAGGATGGCGATGATGGCGATAACCACCAGGAGTTCGATGAGCGTGAATCCCCGACGGCAGTGCTGGAACGACATGACTTTTCCCCCCGTAAGATGACGTCTTGACATTGATCGGCGCCACGCATGTCGGCTGGAGTCTGCGCCACGACATCCGGCCGGACCGCTGTGGACTGTGACGTGCAATTGCGACGCGGACAGTATTGCAGTCTAGTTGCAATTAATCAATAAAGGCAATAACAAACTTTCTTCAACGAATGATTTCGGCGGTGAATAGCCCTGACCAGCAGGGCGGATTTCGCCGCGGCGATGCGCAGGAAATGCTCGCTCGGTGTGGCGGAAGAGAAGCGACTTCGCCGGTGCGCCGGCTCTGGACGGGTGGGCCGCAGCCAGATCGTGAAGCGGCTTTACCGGCGTGCATGTCGGGGCGACATTGCCGTGTCACGCGGCCGGATTCCTTCCGGCAACCGCCGGGCGAACTCTGGCCTAGGCGCGAAAAACCCTGAAAAAACCGCATTTTTTGCGGATGAGTTGATTGACAACTCGAAATCCGGGGAGTTTACTACGAGCCATTCACAGGACCTGTCCGACGGTTTCAGACGCTGCGGGCGGTGTGCCGCACGGGCGATATCATTTCACTCAGGGAGCTCACGATGGCAGCGAAGGGGGCGGCAGAGAAGCCGATGGCGAAGTCCGAGATTTACGCCAAAATCGCAGAAAAGACCGGCATCGCCAAAAAGGACGTGGCGAAGGTCTTCGACGAACTGAGCGTTCTCGTGGGCGAAAGCCTCGGCAAGAAAGGCCCGAAGGTCTTCACCGTCCCGGGACTGCTGAAGATCACCGTCGTGAACAAGCCGGCCACCAAGGCTCGCAAGGGAATCAACCCGTTCACGAAGGAAGAAGTGATGTTCAAGGCCAAGCCGGCCCGCAACATCGTGAAGGTCCGCCCCCTGAAGGCGCTGAAGGACATGGCCTGAGGAACACGGTCGGCAAGTGGGAGCGATTGACCGGGACCTGGACGCGTTCCGTCCGCCCCGGGAATTGCCGCCTCAATCCTGCCGACCCGCTCGTCCTCATTCTGTCCGTCGCTTGCCCGCTCCCAGGTCTCCCCAGTCCAAGGGAATCATCCTTGGGGCTTTCTGCGGGCTCTCCAGAGAAGACTCAAAGCCGGCTCCGCAACTGCGGCGGTCGGCTTTCTCTGCGCGCACCCCCTTGACGGTCAGTTTTTCCCTGACTAGATTTCAGGTGGCTGTTTGCGAGTAACGTAATCGCAGGAGGGAGCCGCCTGTTTCTCCTCGGGCGCTCCGATCCGCCGGACAGGAGGACTTCGTCGGATGGGCTCCCGCCATCCACGGAAGAGCGTGGTATATGCTCGTTTTGTCGCGGAAGAAGAATGAAAGCATTGTGATCGACGATCGGATCGTGATCACCATTGTCGAGATCCGGGGAGATAAGGTCCGGCTCGGCATCGAAGCGCCGCGGGACGTCTCCGTGCACCGCAGCGAAGTCTTCGAGGCAATCCGCGCCGAGCAGGCGGCCCACACCGCAGCGACTCCCGCGAGCCCGGCAACGCCCGCAACGACGACTCCGGTCGAAGTGACTCTGCCGGTGTCGATCGAAGGCTGAAATGCCGTCGAGCCACAGGTGAGCATTCCGCCTGCAGCCGATCGCCTGGTTCATGCCGGTACATGACGTCCCCCTCACAGAGGCTCGCTGTGCGAGCCCCAAGGGGACGAATTGGGATATTTTCCACACCCCGGACGCCGTCATGGTCTCCGGGGTGCTTTCGTTAACGGTTCGGCCCGTCGGAGACGGACGAAACCCAGCCCGACGGCCGAGAATCCCGGTCTGGGCAGGTTTCCGAACTCCTGCTACAGTCCCGCCCCTTTATCAGCTGACACTTGGCCGTCGGCGGACGCTGGCGGCTTCACCGGGGCTTTCCGCTCGACTTTGGCGGAATCAATTAAGGACCGCACGGATGCTTGGCGCCCATCTTTCTCCCGCGGAATTCCTGAAACGCTGCTCGGACGAGTTCGGCAGACTCGATCTCACGCAGTCCGAGGAACTCGCACGCGACATCTATGCCGCCTGGGACGAAGGCCGCTTCGTCTTCATCTGCGGCAACGGCGGCAGCGGGTCGAATGCGTCCCACTTCTGCGAGGACCTGGGAAAGAGTTCGCTCGATCGGAAGGACTTCACGAACGATTCGATGAAACGGCTGAAGATCCTCAGCCTGACCGACAACACGCCGTACATTCTGGCCTGGGGCAACGACGAAGGCTTCGACCGCGTCTTCGTCGAGCAGTTGAAGAACCTCGCTTCGCCCGGCGACGTCCTGATCGCGATCAGCGGGAGCGGCAACAGCCCCAACATCCTGAGCGCCGTCGACTGGGCCAACCGCCACCAGATGACGACCTGGGGCATCACTGGCTTCACCGGCGGCAAGCTCCAGAAGATGAACACGAAAAACCTGCACGTCCCGCTCGACGACATGGGGATGGTGGAATCGATTCACCTGCTCCTGTTCCATTGGATCCTCGACGACGTCTACGCCCGCATCTACAAGACCGGGCGTCACGCGCAGGCGGGCAAACGGGCCGCCTGACATTGCCTTGCAATGGCTGCAATCGGACGAGACTTCCCGGACGCTTAACGGTCTGGGAAGTCTCTTTTTCATTTGCGATATGCGGCGCATTGGACGCGACGGTTTGCGGCGACGAAACGACGCGCCACGCCGCCTCGCGTCATGGCTGTTGCGTGTCCGTGCGAATCCTGGCTGAGTGCCATTGCCATACGTCCGTCGAGCGGGTGCAATAGCATCTCGGCCAGCCCTTTCACGAAGGAGACGCTCGGATGTCGATCACGGCCAAGTGCGACGAGTGCGGGACAGCGTACCGGGTGAAAGATGAAGCGGCCGGGAAATCCATGCGCTGCAAGGCGTGCGGGGAGACATTCAGCGTTCCGCGGCAGCCGGCGTCGGGTGGCGCGGCCAGGAAGCCGAAGCCCGAATCGGACGAAGATGATTTCCTTTCCGGCCTGAGGGCCGCTGCAAGCTCTGAACGAAATGCCGATCGGGCCGAGGAAGAGGAGGACGATTTCATCCCGTCCGACGATCGCCCTGTCCGGTCAAGCCGGCCGAAACGGGCCGCCCGGCGCGAGAAGTCCTCTTCGGGCGGCGGTTCAGGCGGGGCGATCCTGCGCGTGATTGGCGGCGTCTTCGGCGGGCTCACGCTGCTTGGAATCCTGATCCGAGTCGCCATCGCCATCGGGGCCAATGGATTCGGAGTGTCGTGGCAGTCATTCACTCCCCCCAATGGCGCTTTCTCGGTCGATGTGCCTACGAAGCCGATGCGTTCGACGAAGGCGGCACAGCCCGGCGTCGAAATGTGGGAAGCGAACACCCGCAATATGGGGACTGCGGTCGGTTGGGGTCAGATGCCGCCGGAAGTGCAACAGATGGCCGTCCTCAATCCCGAGATGCTTTACAACGCGATGGCCGAGGGAGCGCGGGCCGCACAGCCGGGCTCCACTCTCGAAGCCAGTGTGCCTTCGAGCCTCGGCGGGGTCCCGGGAAAGCAATTTACGATCAAAGCGGCCAAGGAATCGGCCGTTTTGAGAGTTTGCCTCCGTAACGGGACATTCTACATCGCCGCCTTTTCGTACCGGTCCGCACAACCTCCGAAAGAAGCGGACCGCTTCTTCAATTCGTTCACGTTCACGGGGGGCAATCCGGCGGTTCCGCCGGCTGGCGCTCCCATGGCGAACCCCGCCGCTCCGGGCGTCACTCCTCCCGGTGTCCCTCCGATCGGCATTCCTCCGGTTGGGGCCGCGCCCGTCATCACGCCCCCCGGAATGACTCCGCCGGGTTTGACTCCTCCGAATCGGGTGGGATCAGGCGCGAATGCAGTCGACAATCGGCCATACCTGGAACGACGACGCGAGTTCACGACCAATCTCTTCAGGCGGGACAAAGCGCCCCAGAGTTTCGTGACGGAAGCAGCGCCCGAAAACGTGACCGAGGTGACTTACCCGTCAGGAGCTTTGAAACTCAAAGGATGGGTCTATCGTCCTCCCACCGGCGGGCCGAAGTTTCCCGCCCTCGTCTACTTCCATGGAGGCTGGGCGTTCGGCCAGGAAGATCTTTCCGCGTGCGACGACTTCAAGAAGGCGGGATACGTTGTCTTTGCGCCGGCGCTGCGAGGGGAAAACGGGAACCCCGGGAATTTCGAATTGATGCTGGGCGAGGTCGACGACGCGAAGGCGGCCTGCCAGTGGCTGGCCGGACAGGACTACGTCGATGCGGGGCGGATTTTCACCTTCGGTCACAGTGCGGGGGGCGGGATCTCCGCGATGCTGTCCCTGATGGACAACGTTCCGATCCGCCATGGAGGAAGCGCCGGCGGCCTCTATGACGTCACAACGTTCGACGGGTGGTCGGATATTGTCCCATTCGTCCGCTCCAATCCTGCCGAGCGTCAGCTGCGTGTTCTGGTCGGCAACATCAAGGACATGCAGCGGAAGCATTACGCCTACCTGGGAGATCAGGACTTTGGATTCCATGGGAATGAGGCGAAAGCCCGCGCGGAAGGGGGGGCGTCCAGCCAATTGGCCATTGAGCGGGTTCCCGGAAACCACGACTCGAGCCTTCCGGCGGCAATGAAGAGGTATCTTGCGGTCATTCAAGCGAACCCGTAGACCCACTCGTTCGCGGGGCCATCGGTTACATTCCGGGTCAGCCGTGGTCGCTGGAAACCAGTGGGGTCACCCGGGAGCCGGAGGTCATCGGAACACAGAAGAGCGGCAATTCGCTTGGAATGTTTGGAGACCTGCCGCAAATTCGCAGCTTTCGGCGGGCACGGCTGTTGCCGGTCGTGCTTTCCAGTATAATTTCCCACAGCACTCGCACGCGGCGCGACTTTTTCTGCGACGGCCGGAGATACTGCCGACCGCACTACTGAAAATCATCGCGTCAATTTCACTACGGCCGCACCGCGCGGTGTTCGGCCTCGGAAAGGTGGACCATGAAGAAGATCGAAGCCGTCGTGCGGCACTTCAAGCTGGAAGAAGTGAAAGACGCGCTGACGAAAATCGGCATCGCCGGCATGACCGTGTCCGAAGTGAGGGGATTCGGCCGTCAAAAGGGGCACAAGGAGCAGTACCGCGGTGCCGAGTACACCGTCGACTTCCTTCCAAAAGCGAAGATGGAAGTCGTGGTCCCCGACGAGCAGGCCCGCGAAGTGATTGAGACGATCATCAAGACGGCCCGCACCGGCCAGATCGGCGACGGCAAGATCTTCGTGACCGACCTCGAAGATGTCGTCCGCATCCGCACCGGCGAGCAGGGCTCTTCGGCCCTGTAGGTCGAGATCGGTCTCGTCGTTCGCTCGAAGTGCTGTGACGGCGGCCGAATCCCACTCGCGTCCAACCGGGGTTCTGTCGTATTCTGCAAACTTGTGCCCAGCCGGTGAACGGAGTTCCGCAGGCCTGTGCACGAGTGTTTTTGCAGACGTCGAGCCCCTCTTGATCTGTCGACTGTCATGTCTGAAGGGACTGTGGACTTGTCCGTCCACCTTCGACAAGGCCCACAATCCGGCGGGCATCGGGTCCTGCCTCGCAATTCAACACCGCTTCATCCTTGGTCCGCTCACACCACGTCTCCCCATGAAAAAGATCGAAGCCATCATTCGGCACTACAAGCTCGAAGACGTCAAGAACGCCCTCACGCAGGCCGGCATCCAGGGGATGACGGTCACCGAAATCCGTGGCTTCGGCCGTCAGCGCGGTCATAAGGAAACCTATCGCGGCGCCGAGTACACCGTCGATTTCCTTCCGAAGGTCAAAGTCGAAATCGCGGTCGAGGACGGCCTCGTCCCCAAGGCGGTCGAAACCATCATGAACACGGCCCGCACCGGCAAGATCGGCGACGGGAAGATCTTTGTGACGGCCCTCTCCGAAGTCATCCGCATCCGCACCGGCGAAACCGGCGGCGAGGCGATCTGACCCCGCAATGAGCACCGCGACGGGCACGGTTTCCGCCCCTCCTCCGCCGAATGCCGAAAACCGCGCACGGCTGGCGGAAGCGCGCGCCCGGGCGCAGCGGCTCTTCGAAGGAGGGGCCACCGGCGTCCAGATTGCTTATGCCGTCTCGGAAGGCGTCGAAGCGCTGCTGGGCTCGCTCTACGCGGCCGCACTGGCTCGATTCTCACCCGCCGATCAGGCATTGATCGCCGAACATTCGGCGATGATCGCCGTCGGCGGAACGGGTCGCGGAGACCTCGCTCCGTATTCCGACGTTGACCTGCTGTTCCTCTATGACGCGGGGGCCGAGCGCGCCTTCCGCGATTTTGCCGGGCAACTCGTCCGCGATTGCTGGGACGCCGGATTCAAGCTCGGGCACAGCATCCGCAACCCGGCCGAGACGATCTCGCTCGCCAAGGGAGATCCTCAGGTCGCCACGGCGCTGGTCGAAGCGCGGCTGTTGGCAGGGAGCCGCATTCGCTTCGATCGCTTTCAACGCGACGTCTACCGCAAGGTGTTCCGCGGACGGGCGAGGACTTGTCTCGAAGCCTTCGTGGAGTCGCGTGACAAAGAGCGGAATCAGACCGGGGCGTCGGGATACGAACTTGAACCTGACCTCAAGAAGTCGCTCGGAGGTCTTCGCGATCTGCACCTGTTGCGCTGGGTCGGTTACGCGTTCTACGGAACCGCCGACTTCGAATCGCTCCGGCTCAAAGGGGCACTCACTCGCGACGAAGCGTTGACGCTGATCAATGCTCACGACTTCCTGTTGCGGCTGCGGGCCGACCTTCACTTCCACGCGGGCAAGTCGCAGGACGTGCTGACGCGCGACGAGCAGCTCCGCATCGCCGAGCAGCGTGGCATCGAGCCGACGCCCGGCATGCGGCCTGTCGAGCGATTCATGCGTGAATACTTCCGCCAGGGGACCGCCATGCTGCAGGTGGTGCGGCGTTTCCTCGTGACGCACAGCCGTCTGCCGATCATTCGCCGGATGAAGCGGTCGCTGATCATGCACCGCGTCAACGGCATGTTCCGGGCGGGGGACGGGCACATCGAGGCCTTGCCTCGCTATCGCGCGCAGGTCTGCTCGCGGCTCGAATCGATTCTCAAGTTGTATTGCTCGGGGGCGATGTATGGATACGTTCCCGAGCCATCCCTCGTCGAGCAGATCCGCCAGAACGTCCCGAACCTGTCTCACCAGTTGTCGGACGAAAGCGCTTCGCTTTTCCTGCGATTGATGGGCTGCACGGGACGACTGGGGGCGGCCCTTCGCAGCCTTTATGAGTGCGGCGTGCTGGAACTGATTGTTCCGAGCATGGTGCATGCCCGCTGCCTGCTGCAGTTCAATCAGTATCATCACTACACCGTCGACGAGCACACGCTTCGTACCATCGAAGAGTGCGAGCGATTCGACCACGATCCGGGTCCCATCGGGCAGGCGTATCGGCAGGTCCGCAACAAGCGCATCCTTCACCTGGCCCTGCTGCTGCACGACCTCGGCAAGGGCTTCGAGGAAGATCACAGCGAAGTCGGCCGGGTGCTCGCCCAGCAGATGGCCGAGCGGCTGCGGCTTCCCGATCGCGATGCCGAGACTCTCGTGTTTCTCGTTCATCAGCACCTCAAGCTGGCGACGATCGCCTTGCGGCGCGACCTCGACGACCAGAAGATGCTCGTCGCCCTCAGCCAGGAGATCGGCAGCCCCGAAACGTTGCGGATGCTGTATGTGCTGACGGCCGCCGATATTTCGGGTGTCGGCCCCGGGACGTTCACCGGCTGGAAGGCCGAACTGCTCACCGCACTGTACGACCGGCTGATGCATATCCTCAGCGGGCAGAGGCCGGCCCAGCAGGCGACCGACCGGCTCCAGCGGATTTCCGACCAGGTGCGGTACGAGTTCGCCCCGCTGGGGGACGATCCCGACTCCGCCTCGCAGCGCGAATGGGTTCGAGAACAACTCGGCGCGCTTCCCCCGCACTACGTCCTGGCCGTCCCGCCCGACCGCATCCTGGACGATCTGCGCGCCATTCGGAAGCTGGCGCCCGGCGATGTGCACGTCGAACCGAGTTATGATCGCGAGACCGAATGCGTCGAATATCGCATCATCGCGGACTCGGCGGTCTCGGACGGCTGTTTCTACAAGATCGCCGGCACGCTGACCGCCAAGCGGATGGAGATCATTGCCGCCCAGATCAGTACGACGACCGCCGGAACCGTCCTCGACACCTTCCGCGTCGTCGATCGCGACTTTCAGGGCGAAGTCCCGCAAGACCGAATGGACGAAGTCGCCGCCCTCATCCGGTCGGTCCTCACGGGCCGGACCGACCCCGAGACGCTCTTCCAGAAGTCCCGCCGATACGGCGGCTCACGCCCGCCCGCCCCGATCTCCGACCTTCCGATGAAGGTCGTCGTCGGCAACGACGCTTCCGACCGCGGCACAATCATCGATGTTTTCGCCCACGACCGCACCGGCCTGCTCTACACCATCACCCGCGGCCTCTACGACCTGGGGCTCTCCATCTCGCTGGCGAAGATTTCCACGCACTTCGACCAGGTGGTCGACGTCTTCTATGTCACGGACGCGAACGGCGCACGCGTCACCGACGAAGTGCGACTCTCGCAGGTCCGCGAAGAGCTGACGCACCGCATCGCCGCCTTCGAGACCCACGGCTGGCAGCGTTTTGTGTAGGGCCGCCATTACGCTCCGCAGGACTTTCTTCGATTCGCGAATCCGCGGCCTTGCTGGCGCGACGCACTTCCGCCGTCCGCAGCTCATCACCCGGCGGGGAATTGACTGTCTCAGGACAGCAAGAAGCGCTGCGGTCAATGCGTCGGGGAGGCATCGTCCCCGGCGGGTGTAGGAGCGGATTTCTGCATTGCCTGTCGTGGTGGACTTGAGAGACGCGGCGAGCATCACTACGCCGAAGGCGTTTCATCAGATAGCCCAGCGTCGCGCGGCCTGGCGAGCGCACGCTGGGTGGGAGCGTCGATTTCATCAGATACCCCAACGGGGTTCCATAACCAGCGTCTGGCGCGTTCGGATGGAACCCCGTTGGGGTACCTGAAAACCTTCCGGCCATTCCCAGCCTGCGCTCACTCCGTTCGCGACGCTGGGCTATCTGATGCAACGCCTTCGGCGTACAGAGCACTTGCGTTACCCATCGCCTGTCAACTCACGACTTCGGCAGTTCCTGAAACTAAAGCGTACTATGCCCATCCCCGGCGGGCTCCATGAAATTGACGGGCTTGTAGCGGCTGGCCGCCCAGGTGAAGGCGATGGCCGCCAGGAGCATCAGGGCCGCGAACATGAAGAAATTCGCAGCCGTGACACGGTCCTCGACCACCTTCAGTCCCTTGATGCCGATCCCTTCGAGATGGACCGCCAGCTTGTTGCTGAGGCGGAGGAAGGGCTCGATCAGGAAGTTGCCGATCGCGATCGTCAGCAGCCAGAAGCCCATCAGCGTGCTCTTCATCGACTTCGGGGCCTGTGTGTAGGCGAACTCGAGGCCGGTGATCGAAACCATCACCTCGGCGAGCGTGATGATGATGTATCCGGGAATCTGCCACAGGACCGACACCGATTGCCCTCGGTCGATCGCCAGCTGGATCATCCCCGCCATGACGAACGAGACGAACGAGCAGAGCATGCCCCCGGTCATTCGGCGCAGCGCGGTCATTTCGAGCCCCATCCGTCCCAGCATCGGATAGATGCCGTAGGTCATGAGCGGAATGAGGACCATCACGAGGAACGCGTTCAGCGACTGCACCTGGTCGGCGGCGATCGACCAGCCGGCGCTGCTCGACGACGGAGGGATGATCTGTAGATTCATGCTGCGGGCCTGGATGGTCCAGGTGGTCGACATCTGGTCTTGCAACATCCAGAAGACACAGATGAAGACGAACACGCCGAGCACTCCGATCACTGCACGGACGCCGGAGATCGTCCTGTCGTCGAAGCGGTCGCGGGCCGCGTCGAGCCAGGTTCCTCCGGCCGGTGTGTTGGCCTGATTGCCGAGGGCGTACAGGACCACTTTCCAGAAGGAGTTGGGATTCGGTCCCGAGGGAGGCACATGGACGAAGCGATGCCGTCCCATCCAGAAGACGACCGTCGCGACGCCCATCAGGATGCCGGGAATGCCGAACGCCCAGCCGTGGCCCCAGGTGTCGCGCACCTTCGGCATGATGATCTGCGAGAATCCGGCTCCGAAGTTGATCGTGAAATAGAAGAGGCCGAAGATCTTCTCGAGCTTCTTCTCTTCGCCTTTGGCGAACTGGTCGCCGACGTGGGCCGAGACGCAAGGCTTGATGCCTCCAGCGCCCAGGGCGATGAGTGCCAGCCCGGAAATCATGAACCAGCCGTCGAGCCGCGCCCGCGGCATGTAGTTTTCGACGAGGGCCGAAATCGCTCCGCCGCCCGTGGCGGCCAGACGGTTGACGACGTCGGTTTCGATGGCGAACTGCGATTCGAGCCCCTTCGCTTCGAGCAGATCCATCAGTGCGAGGACGAGGTGTCCGACGCAGTAGACCCCCGACAGGATCATGATCGTCGGGTACTTCCCCCAGAACCGGTCGGCGATGTAGGCCCCAAGCATCGGCGTCAGGTAGACCGCGACGACGAACAGGTGGACGGCGCCCGTCGCCCGCACCTGGTTGTAGAACAGCATGTCGAGGAAGAACGCCGTCAGCAGCACCTTCATCCCATAGAAGCTGAATCGCTCGGCGGCTTCGTTGCCGACGATGAACGGGATGCCGGGGGGATAGCCTTCGTGCGGGACGGGCGTGGTGCGATAGCGGGGCGTGTCCATGCGGGCCATTCGCGGGAATGGGTCGAGAGGGGTCGAGCACGGACAGACTAGCAGAATCGGGCGGACCGCGTCAGCGTGGCTTTCCGAGTGACGACTCAACGGGAGCCGCCGGCGGTATGAAAGTCAGAGCGAACATCTCGCCACGTTCGCTCTTTCATCAGGCATTCAGTTGTCTCGGCACGTCTCGCGGCGGTCTCACTCCTTGAGATCGAAGTTCTTCGTCACCGGGGCGGTGCCGTTGATGGTCACCTTTTCGATCGTGCTCTTCGTATTGAACTTCTCGGGCAGGATCTGCTCCTTATTCGAGATTCCGACTGATTGCGGACGATCCAGCCCGCCGGGCGACAGTTCTTTCGACAATTCCTTGCCGAAGGCGCGGATCTGAACCGAGTAGGTCCCGTTGACCAGCGCCGAACGGCCGACAAGCTGATACTTGCCGTCCTTGATGACCCCCGAACCTGGAGGGGCCTTCGTCGACTCGTCCGGCGTGAACACGATCTCGCCGTCCTCGATCGGCTGATCCTTCCACGTGACCGTCCCGGAGACTTCGGCGCGTTGAAGGGACTCGGATTTCGAGCATCCCGCCAAGGTACAGCACATCAGGGCGATCACGATCAGGCGGCACGTCAACAACATGGTGACTCTCAAGCTCCTGGCCGGGAGAGGTCTCTTCGGGCTGGAAGGAAACGAGGCGCGGTCGATTCAAGTCCTGGCGGATCGCGGTGGAACCTGCCCGGCCCGGCCGCGCCATCACCCATGATGGAGTCTGCGCGTCGATCAGAAATCGCCCGGCACGTCGCCGCCGCCCCGCGTCGTCAGCGAGGTGACCGTCGACTGCGCCATATTCTCCGAGAGGAATCGCACGGCGCCGTCCGCCATCACGAAGTGGCAGCCCCCCTCATGGTGACTGGCCGGACCGCTGTAGGCATTGCCGCCGTACATGTCGTGAAGCAGCGTGAATGCCCCATTCGGAGTCGAGCGGAACGGCGCATTGATGCCGTTGATCGTGCCGATTCCGTCCGCATAGCAGAGCCATGAACAGCAGGAATAAGTCCCCGGACCCTGCGTCACGATCTCGCAGAACATCAACGTATTGCTTGTTCCGTCGGTAACTTCCGAAATCCGCACGCGCGAATTGTGGAAGAACATCCCGTTGCCGTTCGCGATGACGAGGCTCGATCCGCCGCGGCCCGTTCCGGTGTCGGCGATTCCTTCGTAGTGGCAACGGGCGGAGTCCTCATTCGGATTTGCGCCAGGCGCCGGGTTCGTGCTGCCGGTCCAGTTGACCCCTTCCGTGACGGGATTGCTGGGGCACAGAAACGCCGGAATGACCGTGAGTCCGGGCGCATTGAAGTTCGGTGACGAATTGAATCCGATCTGCGTGTTGAGCTGGTTATAGAGGGGGGCCATATCGATATAGGGCAGGATCATCGTCTGCGTGCTGTGCCCGAGGTAAGGGACGGTTCCCATCGTCATGCGGCCCGAGGGGAAGCAGCGGTGGGCCGACTCGTAGTTGTGCAGGGCCAGACCGATCTGCTTGAGGTTGTTCCGGCACTGCGTGCGCCGGGCCGCCTCCCGCGCCTGCTGCACCGCCGGGAGCAGCAGCGCAATGAGGATCGCGATGATGGCGATCACGACGAGGAGTTCGATGAGCGTGAAGCCCCTCAGACGTTGCCGTGTCATGGACCGTCTCCCTGCGAACAAGATGAAAGGGAATCAGGAGCTCGAGGCCGAGCGGCGCGATCAAAAAGATGGAACCGGGAATCAGGCCGCTTTCAGAGCGAATGTCAGCGGGTGAGCCCCATTCCGAATTCAGTGTCGCGAGCATACCCTAAAATCAGTAAACGCCTATCCGTTCTGTCGTTCAGTGGTCGCGAAAAACTGGAGGGTCCAGTTTCTTGCAGCCGCGAACGGCCTCGACACGACGACTTGAGTGCCGCACCAACCGTTCTAACCCCTACTCACCGATCATTTTTCGTAGACGTCCTGTCTTCTCGCGATTCCGCCTTCAGACACGATTCGCACCGCGCCGATCCCTCCCCAGACGACACGCCCCTGAGCGCGTTCAGTTCCCGACGCCTCGTCGTCCCTCGCATTCGCGTCTTCCCGGCATTCGCCGCGCTTCCCTCCCTTCGATTCGCTTCCCTTCCCCGCATCATGCCACAGCATCTCCAGTTCGATCGCCCCCATTTGCTTGGTGATTTGTTGCAGCGCGCCGTTAAGCGCGTGCCGCAGTTCTTCGGTCCGAGCGTCCAGGTGGACGTGGCGGACGAAGGAATCGTGATCAGCGGCGTGGTCGGTTCGTACTACCACAAGCAGATGGCCCAGGAGTCCCTGCGCGGGGTGTCAAAGACGGCGCCCATCCACAACCGTCTGTCGGTCCGGACTCGGGCCGTCGCCCGCTGACCGACCTCCCCCATCGATCTCATCGACCGGATAGAATCGCTTCAGAGCCTTCCGCCCGCGGCGCGCATCCGTCTGAGCCGTGTGGTCTCTCGGTCGGCCTGGAGGGAGC